>CADCUU010000091.1 GCA_902805995.1 uncultured Rubellimicrobium sp. | reverse complement strand
ACCGACTGCGCCCCGTCCTCCTCGATGGCCGCCCCGATCTCCTCGTCGAGGCGAGCCAGAACCCGGGGGCCAGCCGCCTCCACGTCCAGCACGGGCAGACCGGAGGGTCGCACCCGCGCGCAGTGTGCGCCGAAGCCGTAAGAGGCCACGTTGGCCTCGATCACGGGGACCGAGACGGGCAGGGTCGTGACTACCGAGAAGCGTCCCGCCGTCAGCGCGGCCAGATGCATGGCAGCCTGACCGATGCCGATGACGGGGCAGTGGGCGGCGGCGCGAATCTCCTCCAGCCCCGTATCGTCGAAGCAGGCGATCACGAGGGCGTCCACGCCTTCGGCACGGGCGTGGGGCAGGAGCGCTTGAATTCCGGCTACCGCGGCGGCACCGTCCTCGGGGCCCTGGATCGCAGGCGGGCCGTCGTGGTTGGTCCAGCCCAGGATCTCGGCCTCGGGCAGGGTGCGACGGGCGACCGCGACGGCGGCATCGGTCATGGCGACCGTGGAGTTCGGGTTGATGAAAAGGATGCGCATCAGACGGCCTTGCCCGCGTCGGAGCCGGCCCGCGCGCGGCGGCGGCTCACGAGGGTGACTGTGAGGAGAAAGACGCCGATCACGGCGAAGGAGAATACTGTGGTCAGCGTCCCGAGTGCGAAGATCACCGGCGTGGTGACGTTGGTAGTCATGCCGTAGATCTCCAGCGGCAGGGTGTTGCGGCTGCCTGCTGTCAGAAGCGTGCGGGCGAATTCATCGTAGCTGAGCGTGAAGCCGAACAGCGCGACGCCGAGGAGGGATGGCGCGATGATCGGCAGTACCACATGGCGGATGGTCTGCCAGGCCGTGGCGCCCTGGTCGCGCGCGGCCTCCTCGTAGGCCGGGTTGAAGCGGTTGAAGACGGCGAACATGATCAGGAGGCCGAAAGGCAGCGTCCAGGTGAGCTGCGAGCCGAAGCCGGAGGTTGCCCAGTGCACAGGCAGCCCCGCCTGCGAGAAGATCAGCCCGACCCCGAGGGAGACCAGGATCGAGGGTATGACGAGGCTTGCGATGACGAGCTGGAACAGGAGGGCCGAGCCCGCGAACCGCTTGCGGAAGGCGAGGCCGCCCATGACGGACACCACGACCGTGGTGACCATGACCATGAGGCCCAGGACCAGCGACCGGCCGAAGCTGCCCCAGATATCCCCCACGGCCTGTTCCTCGAACAGGTCGCGGAACCAGTGGAGCGAGATGCCCCGCATCGGGAAGGTGAGGCCGCCTTCGGGACCCTGGAAGCTCAGGACCGCGATGGTGATGGTAGGGCCGTAAAGGAATAGCAGGAACAGGCCGAAGATCGTGGCCAGGACGTAGAAGGAGCGGGGGCGGGGGTCCATCAGAGCTCCTTCCGGATGTCCACAAGGCGCAGCAGGACGCCGATCACCATCAACGTGACGATCAGGAGCATCACTGAGGTCGCCGAGGCCGAGGGGTATTGCAGCAGGCCGATATCGTTCTGGATCAGGCGGCCCACGTTCGCGGACTGCGACCCCGACATGAAGCGCACGGTGATGAAGTCGCCCATCACCAGCGTGATGACGAAGATCGTCCCGATCATGATCCCGGGCCGGGTGAGCGGCAGCACCACGTTCCAGAGCGTCTGGAACCCCCTCGCGCCCGCGTCGTTGGCGGCCTCCAGCAGGCTGCGGTCGATCCGCATCATGGTGTTGAAGATCGGGACCACCATGAAAAGCGTGTAAAGATGCACAAAGGCCAGGATCACCGAGAAGTCCGAGAAGAGGAGCCAGTCCAGCGGCGCGTCGATCACGCCCCAGGACAGAAGCGCCGAGTTCGCGAGCCCCTCTCGTCCCAGGAACGGGATCCACGAGATCATGCGGATGATGTTCGAGGTCCAGAACGGGATCGTGCAAAGCAGGAACAGCGCCGTCTGCCAGGTCTGGGAACGGACGTGGAAGGCCAGGAAGTAGGCCACCGTGAAGCCCAGGGTCAGCGTGATGGCCCAGGTGATCACGGCGTATTTCACGGTGTTCAGCAGCACCCGCCAGGTCACGTCGGAGCCCAGCAGGAAGCTGTAGTTCTCGAAGGAGAAGTCGGGGACGATCGAGAACTCGGTCGCGGTCCAGAAGCTGACGACCGCGATCATGAGGATCGGCAGCACCAGGAACGCAAGCAGCACGATCAGGAGCGGCGCGGCGAGAAGCCAGCCCGTGACATGGCGCGACGCGTGAAACCGCCGTGGCGCGGCCGCCTCGATGCGGGGCGGGGTCCCGAGGGACCCCGCGATGCTGATGGATTCAGGCCGCAATGAACTCGTTCCACTTGCGGACCATGTATTGGTTCTCGTCCATGACGGAGTTCCAGCAGGCCACCTTGCCCATGCGCTCCTCGAAGGAGCCGCCGTCGCGGACCTCGCCCGGCTGGGCCAGGACGTCGCCGAAGGGGTTGGTGATGGGCTCGACGGCGGGCTTGCCCTCGAACCAGTAGCCCCACTCGTTCTCGCTCATGAAGGCCTTGGAGGTCTCGGGGACCGCCGAGTAATAGCCCTGGCGCATCAGGAAGCCGCCGACCCAGCCCGAGAGATACCAGTTGATGTACTCGTAGGCGGCGTCGAGCTCCATGCCCGACAGGCTCGAAGACAGGCCGATGCCGCCACCCCAGCTCCGGTAGCCTTCCTTGAGGGGCTGGTACACGCAGGGGATGCCGCGCGACTTCACGGCCGTGATTGCGGGGGACCACATCGACTGGATCACCACCTCGCCCGAGGACATGAGGTTCACGGACTCGTCGAAGGTCTTCCAGAAGGACCGGAACTGGCCGGCGCGCTTGGCCTCGGTCATGATCGCCATGGTGCGGTCGATCTCGTCCGTGGTCATGTTGCCCTTGTCGCCATACTGGATCTCTCCCATGGCCTCGCAGACCATGGCGGCGTCCATGATCCCGATGGAGGAGATGTCGAGGAGCGAGGCCTTGCCCTTGAACTCGGGGTTCAGCAGCTCGGCCCAGGACTCGATGGGGCGGCCGATGAGGTCGGGGCGGATACCCAGCGTGTCGGCGTTGTAGATGGTCGGGATCAGGGTCATCCAGCCCGACTCCTCGGCCACGAAATCCGTGCCGCCGGGGCCGGAAGTGAAGCCCACGGTGTGCGGCGCGGTGCCTTGCGCGATGGTGCTTTCGGGCGTCAGCTTGCCGTTCCGGAAGATGCCCACGATCTTGTCGTAGTTGGCGATCCGCGAGGTATCCATCGCCTGGAGGTTGCCGGTCGGCCAGACCTTCTTGGCGATCCAGTACTCGATGTCGGCGATGTCGAAGCTGTCGGGCTGGGTCGCGGCGCGCTGGGTCACGGCGTCGGAGTCGAGGGCCGTCATCTCCAGCGTGAAGCCCAGGTCTTCCTTCACCTTCTGGGCGACCTCGTTGAGGTTCGACACGCCGGTGCCGAACTGGCGGAGCGTGATGTCCTTGATCTCCTGCGCCCAGATCATCGGCGCCGGAAAGGCGCTGGCGGCCACGGCGGCAGCGCCACCCTTGAGGAGGCTGCGCCGGCTGTATCGCATCTTGGTCATCTGTTCTGTCCCTGTCTGGATAGTGATGTCAGGCGTGGAGGCGGTGGAGCCGCCCCTCGTCCCAGGCGAGCCGCACGGCATCGCCCGGGGATTTCGGGTCCGCGAAGAAAATCCCTTCGGGAATAAGGGCGAGGACTTCCTGGTCGCCCGCCAGACGAGCGGTCAGCGCGACATGGCCGCCCTGGTACTCGACGGCGCGCACGACGGCCTCGGCTCCGTCAGAGGCAAGCCGCACGCCGTCGGCCCGCAGCGCGAACCGCCCCTGCGGCAGGGCGATGACGTTGTGACCGCCCATGAAGCGAGCCACGAACTCGGTCCGGGGCGCGTTGAAGATTTCGCGCGCAGGACCGGCCTGCTCGATGCGGGCGTTGTTCATCAGCACGATCTCGTCGGCGAGAGCGAGCGCCTCGTCCTGGCCGTGGGTGACATGCAGGAAGCTGATCCCCAGCTCGCGCTGGAGCCGCTTGAGCTCCGTCCGCATCCGCACGCGCAGGAACGGGTCGAGCGCCGAAAGCGGCTCGTCGAGGAGCAGGACCTGCGGATTTGTGACGAGCGCGCGGGCCAGGGCCACGCGCTGCTGCTGCCCGCCAGAGAGCTGCGCGGGCAGGCGGTCGGCGTAGCGGCCCATGTCGACGAGTTCGAGAAGCTCCCCCGCGCGGCGGTGGCGTGCGGCCTTGTCCACGCCCTTCATCTTGAGGCTGAAGGCCACGTTGTCCCGCACCGAGAGATGGGGAAACAGCGCATAGCTCTGGAACATCATGGCCGTCCCGCGCCGGGCGGGGGGCAGGTGCGTCACCTCGGCCCCGGACAGCACGATCGAGCCGTCCGAGATCGTCTCGTGTCCAGCGATCATGCGCAGGGTCGAGGTCTTGCCGCAGCCCGAGGGTCCGAGCAGGCACACGTAGCTGCCCCCCCGGAAGAGGTGGCTCACATCGTTGACGGCCACGGTCTCGCCGTAGCGCTTCGTCACATGGATGAGTTCGAGATCGTGACCCGTCCGCATGGGACCTCCATCAGTTGAGGCCACGTGACGGCGGCGCTTGGGCGCTGGACAGGAGATTCGCGCTTTGATCTGCGTCCAGACACGAAGTGCCCGAGGAAGCGGCGCATCGCGATGCCCGGTGATGGATTCCGCGACAGGATTGTATACAATGGTGTCACGAGGTCAGGTTCGGTGTTGCCGCCGGACGGGGTGGAACGTCAGGGTCGATTCGACGGGCAGTGGGCGTGGACAGAATGGATGACGGGCACTTCACGAGATCCGGCTCCGGAGAGGATGTCGCCGAGCGGCTCGCCCTCGCCATCCACGAGCACCGGCTCGCTCCTGGAACCAAGCTCAACGAGGACGAGGTCGGCGAAATCTATGGCGTGAGCCGGACCATCGTGCGCGCCGCCTTGCAGCGCCTCGCCCACGAGCGCCTGATCACCTTGCGCCGGAACCGCGGGGCCTTTGTCTCTCAGCCGACCATCCGTGAGGCGCGCGAGGTCTTCGAGGCCCGCGCCTTGCTTGAACCCCGCACGGCCCGCTCTGCTGCTGAACGGGCGACGCCGGCCGACATTGCCCGCTTACAGGCTTTCATCGACGAGGAGCACCGGGCCGTCGCGGCCGGGGATGCGGGGCTCGCGCTGCGGCAGTCGGGGCTCTTCCATCTGGAGATCGCGCGCATCGCCGACCAGGACACCATCGCCGAGTTCATCGCGCAACTGGTCGCGCGGTCCTCGCTGATCATCGCGCTCTACTGGCAGCGGCGGAACGCGCTTTGCGAAAGCCACGCGCACCACGCGCTGGTGCATGCCCTGGCCGAACGGGATGGCGACCGCGCCGAGGAACTGATGAAGGGGCACCTTCTCGATCTTGTCTCCTCGCTCGACCTGCGCAACCTGCCGTCGGCGCCACGATCGCTGCGCGAGGCGCTGGGCGCATGACACCAGCCGCGATCCGCCGGATGACGCTCGCTGAACTGGGCCAGGTCGTCGAATGGGCGGCCCAGGAGGGGTGGAACCCCGGCCTGGGGGACGCCCCGGCATTTCATGCCGCCGATCCTCGGGGCTTTTTCCTGGCGGAGGTTGCGGGCGAACCTGTGGCGGCGATCTCGGTCGTGAACCACTCGGACGACTTCGCCTTCCTCGGCCTGTTTATCTGCCGGCCGGAGTGGCGGGGTCGGGGGATCGGGCGGGCGCTTTGGCGCGAAGGACTGGCCCATGCAGGGTCGCGCACCATCGGCCTCGATGGCGTGGCGGCGCAGGAGGCGAATTACGCCAGATCCGGCTTTGTGCGGACCGGTGCCACGATCCGCTTCGAGGGTCCCCGCAGTACGAGCACCGGCCCGACGGTCCGGGCCATGCGACCTGAGGACCTGCCGGCTCTTCTGAACCTTGACCGCAGGTCGACGGGGATTGAACGCGCGCGGTTCCTGTCCGCCTGGGCCGGTGCGATGCCGGACCGAAAGACAATCGTGCTTGAGCAGGGTGACGGGATCGCGGCTTTCGCAACCGCGCGCATCTGCCGTCTGGGCTGCAAGATAGGGCCCGTCATCGCGCCGGATGCGGATTGTGCCCTCGCGCTGGCGAATTCGGTGCAGTGGAGCGGTGCACGTATCATCGACGTGCCCGAGGCCAACCACGCGTTCATCTGCGCCCTTGTCGCCAGGGGCTATCGTGAAACCTTCCGCACGGCCCGGATGTATCGCGGACCCGCACCAGAGGGCGACGGGACCGAGCAGGCCATAGCAACCATGGAACTGGGGTGAGCCCCGGAGAGGAAGGCTTCCGGCACCGGCTAATCCTGTCGTCATGGGACGCTCGGGACAGGATCAGGTACCCGCCCGGCCTCAAGTGCTGCTTATGCGAACTGGGGTATCAGAAGGCTGGCGCCTAACCGGGCGTGTCAGGCGTCGAGTAGCCCGGACGGCCCAGCCAACCCGGGCTGCATTCGGTCTCAGCGCTGCAGCGACCGCGCGAAGCGCCTCTCCAGCCGGGACTGACCATATTCCAGCCCCATGGAGAGCACCCAGTAGATGAGCGAGGCGGTGAACAGCATCTCGATGTGGCGAAACTCGGTCTGCCCCTGCGTCCGGGCGAGGTACATGAGCTCCCACACGCCCACGACCGAGACGAGCGACGAGTCCTTGAGCATGGAGATGAACTGGTTGCCCGTCGGCGGGATGATGACCCGCATCGCCTGCGGCATGACCACGAGCCACAGCGTCTGGGTGGGGCTGAGGCCCAGCGCGGTCGCCGCCTCGGACTGGCCGTGGGCGATGCTCTGGATGCCCGCGCGGAAGATCTCGGTCATGTAGGCTCCGTAGCAGAGCGACAGGGCGGCGATCCCGGCGGTGACGGGCCCGACGACGTAGCCCAGCTGCGGCAGGCCCAGATAGATGATGTAGATCTGCATGAGCAGGGGCAGGCCGCGGAAAAGCGAGGTGTAGAAGGTGGCGAGGCCGTAGGCGATGCCGCTGCCCGACAGCTTGGCGATGGCCCCGATCATGGCGAGCGTCGAAGCGATGGCGATCGACGCGGCCGAGATCAGCAGCGTGGTCGTCACACCCTGAGTGATCAGGAAGCCGATCTTGCGGCCGATGAACACGAAGCTGAGGTCGAAGGAGTAGAAGAACAGGAGCAGAAGCGCCGCAAGCTCCACCCAGATGAAGACGATCTGCTGGGTCCGTGGGAGCCGTATGAGGGCGATCCCGTTCAGCACCAGGAGCGCGGCGATGAGAAGGGCGGCCAGCAGGCGCGCGGTCCCGGGGCTCTCCACGGCCAGGCCGGACAGGGCGGTGATCCTGTCGACGATCCAGGCCGTCCCAAGGCCGGTGGCGTAGAGGAGGAGCGTGATCAGGACCAGCACCGCGGTCGTGGCGCCCGCCTTCAGGAGTCCGGGCCGCAGGATGATCGCGTTCATGACCGTTCCTCCCTTGCCGGCTTTCAGGCCGCGTTCCGTTCGCGCCAGCGGTCCTGCGCCTGAAGCCACCAGTAGGTGAGCTGCACGGCAGCATGACCTGCGGGCCCCCCGTTCCAGTCGAGCCCGAACGGCTCGAACAGGCGATATCGGTCGCTTTGCCCGGCGATGGCCTCGGCGATCACGAGCCCGCCGATCGCCGTGGTGTTCATCCCGTGGCCGCCGAAGGCGGTGGCGTGCCAGACCCCGGGGGCAAGTCGCCCGATCTGGGGCATGAGGTGGCGTGCATAGGACATGAGCCCGGACCAGGCGACCTCCACCCGCAGCCCGTCGAGCTGCGGATAGGTGGAGACCATCGTGCGGCGGAGCCGTTCGGCGAGGTCACGCGGTTCGGCGGTGCGGGTGGTGATCTTGCCGCCCCAGAGAATGCGGGAGCCGCCATCGACCACGCGATAGTAGTCGCCCGCCCGCCGGTTGTCGCCCACGGCGTCCGTGGTGCGGACCGCCTCGGCGATGCGGTCGGGCGCGGGCTCGGTCAGGAGGACATAGGTCGCGATAGGCAGCATCCCGCGGCGCAGGGCGGGCACGACCGCGTCGGTGTATCCGCCGCCGCAGAACACCACGTCGCGTGCGGCGACGGTGCCCCGCGTCGAGCGCACCGTCTTGACCGGCCCGTCGAGCACGGCGGAATGGACCCGGCTCTTCTCGAAGATGCGGCCCCCGAGCGCCTCGAAGGCCTTGGCGAGGCCGCGCACGTAGTTGAGCGGGTGGAAGTGGAAGGCGTTGGGGTCCCGCAACGCCTGGAAGTAGCGGGGGGACCGCAGTCGCTCCCTCACGGCCTCGGTGGGCAGGTATTCGAGGTGATAGTCGTAAAGGTGGGCGAGGCTGTCGCGATAGGCCCTGAGCTCGTCCGCGCCGCTGTAGCGCAGGACGGACAGGATGCCATGGGTGGGGTGGACCGCGTCAAGCCCCTGCGCGTCGATCTCCGACCGGACGAAGCGCATCCCTTCGATGGAGAGGCGGTGGAGCGCGGCGGCGTTCTCGGGCCCGACCCGGCGGGCAATGGTGTCGCCCCCTGCCGCATAGCCGGGGCTCACGAAGCCGCCGTTGCGGCCCGAGGCACCCCAGCCGATGCGCTCGGCCTCCAGAAGGATCACTGACTTGCCGAAGCGCGCCAGCGACAGGGCGGCGGTCAGCCCGGCCAAGCCACCGCCGACGACGCAGACATCGGTCTCCTCCGAGCCCTCAAGGGCCGGGCGGGGCCGATCGTCCAGCAGCGAGCGGCGGTAATAGGTATCGATGTAGGTCATGGCGTCCCAGAGGTCTGAGATCGTGGGATCCTCCGGGCCTGCATGGGCGCAGGCCCGAAGGAAAAGCGCTGGCGTCTTGCGCCCTCAGTCGGCGCTGTAGTCCTGGCCGTACCACTTGGTGGTGAGGCTCGCGAGCGTGCCGTCATCCTTCATGGACTGCACCACTTCGCCGATGCGGGCGTTCCACTCCTCGTCCCCGTTGTCGGTGATGACGACAAGCGGCTCGCGGAAGGCGTAGTCGCCATCGAGCACCCGGAGTGGATAGCCGTTCTCGATGGCCGACAGGGCGGTCTGCTCGGGCGCGATCACCGCGTCGAGCCGCACGCCGTCGCCCAGCCGCAGGTCGTCGAAGGGGAGCATGGAATCGGCATAGGTCCGCACCTCGCCGGGCTCCAGCGTGTATTCGATGGGCGGCACGCCGGGCGCATCGATCTCCAGCCGGCGCATGATGTAGTCCTCGGAGGTGGTGCCGGTCTCCACGCCGATGATCTTGCCGTTGAGGTCCTCGCGGCTCTGCGCCGCGCTGTCCTGGTGCACCACGAAGACATAGGGGCTGTAGTAGTAGGTCGCCGGGAAATCGAGGACCTCGGCCCGCGGCTTGGTGGGCGTCACCGAGCCCACGCCCAGGTCGAAGCGGCCGCTCCAGCGTCCGCCGGTCATGATGGCCCAGTCGGGGGTCTCGAAGCTCACCTCGATGCCCAGGCGCTTGGCGATCTCCGTGGCGACGTCGATGTCGAAGCCGATCAGCACGCCTTCGTCGCTGAGGTAGCTCTGGGGAGGCCATCCGCTGTTGGTGGCCACGACCATCGCCCCGTTCGCGGTCACGCGGTCGAGCGTTTCACCAGCCTGGACCGAACTGGCGAGCAGGGCGGCGGCGAGCGCGAGAACTGTTTTCATGATGCCTCCTGAAGGACCGAACTTGGTATCGCCGGCTCTGCCGGACCGCCCGCTCTATCGGCGAGCTGAGCTTGATCGGACATGGTCGTCAGACGTCTGTCAATGCAATTCTGCCGTGTCCTTCGGGGGACTACTTGCGCGCGAAGTCGAAGGCGAAGTGGCTGCCCTTGTGGTAATCCGCCGCCCGGATCACGGGGTGCCCGGCCTGGGTGAAGGCCGTCTCCTCGATCACCAAAGCGGGGCCGAAATCGCGCAGGTCGCTGCGCTCCGCCACATCGGGGGGGAGCACGGTCGCGCGCACGGTAGCGGCGGACATCCGAGGGCGGCTCCCGAACCCTTCGAGGAGGTCGAGGAGGGAGCCGCCCCAGTCCACCTCATAGAGCCGACGGGGCACGACGCGTCGCTGCACCCAGGCCAGGCAGTAGATCACGGGCTCGCCGCCCAGCAGGCGCAGCCGCTCCAGCCGGATCGCCGTCTCGCCGTTCTCCAGCCGAAGGGCGGCGGCCACGACCCGGTCTGGGGTGGTTTCGGACAAGGAAACAACCTTGTTCTCATAGCTGTAGCCCAAGGCGCCGCCCATGGCCGTGATGCTCTCGAACCGGGTGATTGGGCGGTGCACTTGCAACGTTCCAGCCGCGGTCAGGAACCGGCCCCGGCCGTGCGCCACGTCCACGACGCCGTCCTGCTCCAGAAGCTTCAGCGCTTCGCGGATCGTGGGGCGGGATCCTCCGAAGCGCTCCTTCAACTCGGCTTCGGTCGGGATGCGGTCGCCGGGGCGCAGGTCCTCGGCCTTGACGAGGGCCAGGATGTCGTCGCGCATCCGCTGTGCCACCGTGCGCCCGTCCCGCACCGCCCCGGTCATTCGTCCGTCTCCCACCAGCCCGTTCCGGTGGACCCTGTCAGAGTTCGGGCGAGGCGGCAACGACCCGTCGGATCCGTCCAGGCCGAGGTCATGCGGTCGAGAGGTCTTGACACGAGACCATCCCCGGGCGAGCGATGTTGTCAGACAACCCTTCCGTCCCGACGCCCAAGAGGCCCCCATGCTGAACTTCGACGAAGCGCGTTTCCTTTCGATTCAGTCGGGCGCCGTGGCCCTTGCCGCCCAACTCGAAGCAGCAGTGGCAGGAGCGCTGGCGGCGGGCGCGCCGAATATCCACTTCTTGGGCACAGGCGGCGCGGCGATCCTAATGCGCCCGGCCGTGCAGTTCCTGCGTCGCCGTTCGGCCTTCCCGGTCTTCGACGAGCTGACAGCCGAGCTTCTCGTGTCCGAGCCCCGGAACCTGTCCCGGGGTTCGATCGTCGTGATGCCCTCGCTGTCGGGGACGACCGGGGAAAGCGTGCAGATGATGGAGATGGCCCGCGCGCGCGGCGCTGTCGTGATCGCTCTCGTGGGGGATGAGGCGACGCCGCTCGGGCGCGGCAGCGACCATGTGATGGTGAACGCAGCGGCGGACGATACCTCGTCCGAAAGCTTCTACGTGCAGTCGCTCCTCATCGCGCTGTCGCTGCTGAGGCACCGGGGCGAGATCGACAACTACGACGCCCTGGTGGCCGAGATGCGGACCCTTCCCCAGCAGCTCCTGCGCATGAAGCAGGCGATGGAGCCGCGGGCCGAGGGGTTTGCCCAACTGATCGCCGAGCACGGCTACCACATCATCACCGGGGCCGGGAACGCCTGGCCCCAGGCCTTCTACTACGGGATGTGCATCCTGGAAGAGATGCAGTGGATCCGCACGCGCCCGGTCCACGGGTCGGACTTCTTCCACGGCACGCTGGAGTTGGTGGAGAAGGGGGTCAGCGTCATCGTGCTGAAGGGCGAGGACGAGATGCGTCCCCTGGCCGAGCGGGTGGAGCGGTTCGTGCCGACCGTGGGCGGCACCTTGACGACCATCGACACGGCGGAGTTCCCGACCCTTGGTCTGTCGGCCGAGCTGCGGGGCCTGCTGTCGCCCGCCTTCCTCGCCACCGTGCTGGAGCGGGTTAGCGCGCATCTGGAGGTCCTGCGCGACCACCCGCTGACGACGCGCCGCTATTACCGCCGTGTCCAGTACTGACGCCGGGGGCCGCCGGCCGCGCCTTGCCACGGTAGGGGACAACTGCATCGACGTGCTGCGTTACGCGGATGAGCGGGTCGTCCGTCGGCTTGGGGGAAATGCGGTCAACGTGGCGGTCCAGGCAGCCCGGGCCGGGGCGGAGGTCGAGTACTTCGGCGCGGTGGGCGATGACGAGGACGGGCGGTTCACGCTGAGCGTGCTGAGGGGCCAGGGCGTGGGCATCGCCGGAGCCGTGGTGAGGCCCGTACCGACCTCGGTCACCGAGATCGACGTGATGCCGGACGGCGAGAGGATCCTCTCGCGCGAGGACTTCGGGGCCTGCCGGGGCTACGTCCCTTCGCCCTCGGATTTGGAGCGGATCTTTCGCGCCGACCATGTCCATATCGGCTGGCTGGACGATGGCGGGGCTTTGCGGCGCGCTCTTGCTGAACAGGGGCGGTCGGTGTCGCAGGACCTGTCCGTCAACGCCCATCCGCGCGACTTGGGCGTAGAGGGGCTGACGGTGGCGTTCGGCTCTCTCGCCGGGCCTTCGGAACCTGCCGAGGCGCTGGCCCGGAACTGGCTTGTGCAGGGCGCGGCGATGGCTGTGGTCACGCGTGGGCCGGGAGGGGCGACGGTCGTCGACCGCGATGGGGTCTGGCACATCCCCGCCGAACCTGTGGTGCCCGTCGACACGACAGGAGCGGGGGACAGCTTCATCGCGGCATTCCTGCTCGCCCGGCTGGGCGGCGCCTCGCCCGAGCAGGCCGCGCGGGCAGGTGTCCGGACGGCCCGGCTGACCTGCCTTCACGAGGGAGGCTTTCCGCAGGACGATGCGCTGGGGCGAGCCTGATCGGGCACCGGCTAACGCTTGGCATTAAGCTGGGCGGCGTCCGTTCCAGCGCTCTCGCCGTAGACTCCTCACAGACAGACGGATGTCAGCGCAACCGGCATGAGCGTCCAAGCCGAGGCCACGAGCGCGACGATGGCCAGCGAGCGTCCCGTGAACCGGAGGAAAGGCGATCCGGCGGGGTCGCGCAGGATCGCCCACAGGAGCGCCGCCTGGACGGCTATCGCCAAGCCCCAGCCCAGCAGCAGGACGGGCCGGATCGGCAGCCCCTCGGGCCAGTGGCGCGAGCAGGAGAGGGCCTGGAGCGCGTAGACGGCGCTGAAGCCCGCGAGCCAGCAGGCGATGGGGACGGACAGGCGAAGGATCTCCCTCATCCCAGGACTCCCGGTGCCCAGGCCGCGCCCAGGGCGAGGAGGCCCGTGGCGACGGCGTAGTCGGCCCAAAGCCTCAGGATCCGGACCTCGCCGATGCGCCGGGCCGAGGCGTAGCCACCCGCCACGCGGAAGGCGAGGTAGGTGGCCATGATGGCCGCCAGGGCGGCGTGCAGCACGACATAGGCGGCTACGAGCCAGACCGTCGCATCATAGGCGTGGGCGGTGGGCGCGATCCCCAGGAATATGGTCCCGGCACCCCCCGCCAGCGCGACCGCGCCGAGAAGGGTCGCCAGCAGCGACAGCCAGGGCCCGCGCTCCATGCGCAGGGACCTTTCCGTCAGGCGCGGACCGCTCACGAGGAGGACCGTGCCGGCCAACGCCAGCGCAGGCCCCCAAAGGCCCGGCGCGAGGTAGGCCGGGGGAGGCCAGTTGGGAGCGATGGTCCACAGGAACGCGTAGCCGAACAGGAGCGAGCCGAAGAGCGTCGCATCCGCGAGGAGCAGGAACAGCGAGCCCCACCAGCCGGGCGGGTCCGACACCTCCCAAGCCGAGGGCAGCATTGTGTCCCGCCCCGCGTCGAGAGGCCCTTCGTCGCGGGTGGACCCGGTGGTCCAGGCCCAGCGGAGCGAGAGTGCGATCACGCCGACCAGCGCGAGGATCGTCACGGTGTAGGCGTGGAAGAGCGGGGCCAGGAACACGACGCTCGTCACCACCGCCATGATGAAAGGGAGGAGGGAGTTGCCCGGCAGGACCGCCACCTGCATAGGCTTGCCCTGCGCCGTGGACACGACCAGCGTTTCGCGACGGTTGCGTAACGGCCAGCCGAGATACCCCTCGCCCCGCGCGATGCGGACCGCGAGGTCGGGGTCGTCGTGCAGGGGATGGCGGCCCTTCACCTCTGGGATGGAGGCGATGTTGTAGGACGGCGACGGCATGGAGGTCGCCCATTCGAGCGTGCTCGCCCCCCAGGGGTTGCGGCGGCTCGGAGGGCCGATCACCGCGTTGACGATCACGTCGAGGATGACGAGAGCGAAGCCGATCGCCATGACGAAGCCGCCGATCGAGGCCACGAGGTTGATCGCTTCCCAGCCCTGGCCGGAATCGTAGGTCCAGGTCCGCCGCCGCTGCCCCAGAAGCCCCGCGAGGTGCACGGCGAGGAAGGTCACGTGGAAGGACGGGACCACGAGCCAGAACGCCGCCTCGCCCAGCTTGAAGAAGCGGGCCTTGCCGGACAGGATCGGCATGAAGAAGTAGACCGCCGCGATCATGGGGAACACGTAGCCGCCGATCAGCACGTAGTGGAGGTGCGCCACCACGAAGTGGGTGTCATGCGCCTGCCAGTTGAACGGCACAACCGCCAGCATGACCCCCGTGAGCCCGCCGATCACGAAGGTCGCGAAGAACCCCAGAAGCCAGAGCATCGGCAGGTGCATCTCCGGCCGGCCTTTCCAAAGGGTGCCGATCCAGGAGAAGATCTGGATCGCGGTCGGCACCGCCACCAGCGTCGAGGCCGCCGAGAAGAAGGCCAGGCCCATATGCGGGATGCCGGTGGTGAACATGTGGTGGACCCAGAGCCCGAAGCTCAGCACCGCGAGGGACACCGCAGCCCCTACGACCCAGCCGTAGCCGAGGAGCGTCGTGCGGGACATCACCGGCAGGATCGTGGCGATCATGCCCGCGGCGGGCAGGAAGATGATGTACACCTCCGGATGACCGAACAGCCAGAAGAGGTGCTGCCAGAGAAGCGCGTCGCCCCCCAGCGCGGCCTGGAAGAAGGGGAAGTCGAATTCCCGCTCCAGTTCCAGAAGGATGCTGCCCAGGATCATGGGAGGGAAGGCCGTGAGGATCATGACCGCCACGACCAGGATGTACCAGGCAAAGATCGGCATCCGGTCGAGCGACATTCCCGCCGCCCGGTAGCGCAGCACGGTCACGACGACCTCCACGGCGGCGGAGATGGCCGAGATCTCGATGAAGGACACGCCCAGGAGCCAGATGTCGGCGTTCACCCCGGGCGAATAGGCGCTGGAGGTGAGGGGCGGGTACATGAACCAGCCGCCGTCCGGCGACAGGCCCAGGATCATGGACACGATGATCGCCCCGGCGCCGATCAGGTAGCACCAGAAGCCATAGGCGCTGAGCCGCGGGTAAGCCAGGTCGCGCGTCCCGAGCATCCCCGGCAGGAGGTAGACGGTCATCGCCTCGAAGAAGGGGATGGCGAACAGGAACATCATCACGGTGCCATGCATCGTGAAGACCTGCGCATAGGCCTCGGGGCCGAGGAAGGCCGAGCGGGGCGTGGCGAGCTGGGCGCGGATCAGCATCGCCAGGAGCCCGCCCACCACGAACATCACGGTCGCGGTCGCAATGAAGATCGTGCCGATGTCGTTGTTGTTCGTGGTGGTGAACCAGCCCCGGAACCGGGGGTCTGACTTCCAGATCGGGTCGAGCGCCCGGTGAAGGCGAAGAGCGGTCATGCGCCGGGGCTGTTGCGGCGCGCTCATGGTTGGGCTCCTGCCAGGAAGGTGGTCCAGCCGTCGGCGTCGAGGGCGCGCACGGTGAAGGCGTGGTCGCGGTAGCCCGGACCGTTGTATTCGGAACTGACCCCGGCATAGTCGCCCGGCGTCTCGGCCTCGATCCGCAGGACGTTGACGTGGCCGGGAATGGCGTCGAGCTTCCCCGCGAGGCGCGGCACCCAGAAGCTGTGGAGCACGTCGGCGGAGGTGATCTCCACGTCCACTGGGCGGCCTGCGGGGATATGGAGCACCCCCTCGGTCGCGCGGCCAGGGGCGTCGGCATAGCGGAAGGTCCAGGCCCACTGACGCCCCTCGGCGCCCACGGTCACGACCTCCGGCGACATGCGTGGCAGGAGGCGTTCGCCCATCATAAGCCCGTAGGCCGTGAGCGTGGCGAGCGTCACGGCCGGAAAGGCGAGGCCCAGGCCCCAGAACCAGACCTTCTCGCTCGCGCCGTCCCGAGGCGGCCCGTTCTGAGGGGCGCCGTCCTGGGCCGGCTTCTCCCTGCGGCGCAGCAGAGCGGCGGCGAGCAGCGCCATGACGAACAGGAAGATCACGGTCGCGCCGGCCAGCAGCACCCACCAGATTGTGGCGATGTTCCGGGCCGCGGGACCCGCCGGATGCAGGGCCGAGAGCCTCTCCTCGCAACCGGACAGCACCACAAGCGTTAGCGCAGCGAAGATGGCAAGGCGGAGGCGAGCATGGCGCAGGAAATGGTGCAGAAGCCGGAGGAGGCGCACGAGTTCGACGACCCGATCGACAACGCGCCCGGCTTCGACCAGACCGAGTCGAAGGTGGCGATCTGGGGCCATCCGCTCCACGCCATGAGCGTGGCGTTCCCCGTGGCGCTGACCTTCTGCGCCTTCGGGGCGGACGTGCTCTACTGGTGGTCGGGCGCGGAGCGCTGGGCCTGGGCAGCGCTCTGGGCCTCCGGCACGGCGTTCCTCTTCGGCCTCGCGGCCGGGGCGACCGGGACGGCGGAGCTCCTCATGGTGCCGGGCATCCGCATCCGCGCGGCGGCCTGGACCCATTTCGTGATCGCGGTGATGCTCCTGTCGCTCCTGGGGCTCAACTGGGGCTGGCGGCTCACCGGCTATGAATCGGCGGTGCTGCCCTGGGGCCTCCTGATGTCGGGATTCGCGGTGCTCGTGGTGTCGGCGACGGGCTGGCATGGGGGAAAACTCGTGTTCGACTATCGTCTGGGCACGTCGAAGGGGAGCTGACCCCCGCGCGGTTCCAGAAGCCAGCCCGGCAGGGCAACCTCCCCAAGCTCGGGCTTGGCGAGGACGAGGGTGAGGATGCCGACGACCACGGCCACGAGGGCCAGCGTCGGCAGAAGCGGTCCGGGCGGCTCGTGGGTGCCTTCGGTCTCGGCCACCTTGACGATGGTGTGGCCGACCCAGGCGTGGATGGCGACAAGGCCGCCGACAAGGACGAGCTTGGCAAACATCCAGCCCGTGAACACCTCGCGCAGGAAGATCAGGGTCGTGCCGGAGGCGATGGCGAGGACGGCGGCGGGCGTGATGGCCCAGACATAGCCGTAATGGGTGGCGTGGCGGATGCGGGTGAAGTCCGACTGCCCGATGGCCGGGTCATGGCGGGCCAGCATCCGGGGCAGGGCGACAAGGCCCGCGACCCAGATGGCGAGGAACCCCACGTGGGCCGTCTTGATGTGGGGGATGAGTGGCTCGATCCAGCTCACGCCGCCTCTCCCATGGTCGCCCAGGCGCGGCGGGCGAGGAGGGCGCCCCAGGCCGCGAAGGGCATCCCGGCGGGCACCCACATGAGGAGGCCGCCCAACTGCTGGTCGGCCAGCGGGCTGAAGCCCCAGAGGAGCGGCGCCGTAGCATGGGCGGCGTAGAGCGACCCCGGCGCAAAGGTGAGGAGCGCGCCCAGGAGGCCCATCGCCATATAGGCCAGCAGGACCCAGGGCGCGCCCGAGCCCCCGGGCTGCGAGAAGGCCGCGCGCCAGAACAGGACTGCCGTGCCGAGAAGGCTCACCTGCATGATCCCGTAAAGGCCCTTGTGGGCGAGGGCCGCGTCATAGGGAACCGGCGCATGCCAGGCCCAGAGCGCGGCGGTAGCGGCGAGGAAGGGCACCCCGACGGACCGCGGCCCCTTCGCAGGGCGGGCGAGCGCAAGGAGCGGGGCGGCCACGGCCACGAGGAGGACGTGATGAAGGACGCGGGCGGAAAAGAGCGCCGAAGACAGCGCGCAGAGCGGCGACACGAAGGCGACCGCCAGGACGACCATCGCCGCCGCGCCCGGCCGGCTCCGCCCCGCCCAGAGAGCGAGGAGCGCGAGCGCGGCCAGCGCCGTGGGCTCCAGGTTCCAGCGCCACAGGAGTTCGGACGGATCGGGGGCGGGTCCGCAATAGGCGCCGTCCCAACCGCTCACGCCGGGGCCCCCACCCGGATGCGGACGGGAGTGCTCTTGTAGGCGGGCGTCTTGGACATCTCGTCATGCTGGTCGAGAGGGATCAGCGGGTTCGCCTCCGGTTAGTAGGCCACCACGCAGGCATCGGGCAGGTCATAGGCCGTGACCTTGAGCCCATGCACCATCCGCGGCACGCCGTCGTCCAGCGCGCATTCGACCGTCACCGGCTGCTCTTCGGACAGGCCACGCCGGGCCATTTCCTCGGGGTTGATGAGGAGCACGTCGCGCGCACCCTCGATCCCGCGCAGGCGGTCGCTGTTGCCGTAGACGGTCGTGTTGAACTGGTCGTTCGATCGCAGCGTCACGAGGGTCAGCTCCTCCCCCTTAGGCGACTGTCCCAGGGAGGACAGCCGCTCGGGCGCGGTGAACTCGGCGCGTCCGCTCT
>CADCUU010000090.1 GCA_902805995.1 uncultured Rubellimicrobium sp. | reverse complement strand
TCTGCGACGCGCTTCTGATGTGCGGGGGCTGGACGCCGTCGCTGCACCTCTTCTCCCACACCAAGGGGTCGCTGGCCTGGGACGCGCAGGCCGGGGCCTTCCTGCCCGACCGCAAGACGGAGGAGTGCGAGATCGCCGGGGCGGGCCGTGGACTTTGGGGCATTGCCTCGGCGCTGGAGGACGGGGCCCGGGCGGGCGCGACGGCGGCCAAGGCGCTGGGCCGGGTCGCGGGCGTGGGGACGCTGATCGTCGAGGGTGACCGGACGGGGGCCGGGGTGGTCGTCACGGAGTTGCCGACGGACGGGAACGCCTCCCTCGCCAAGGCCTTCATCGACTTCCAGAACGACGTGACCGCCAAGGACATCCGTTTGGCCGTGCGCGAGGGGATGCGCTCCATCGAGCACGTCAAGCGCTACACGACGAACGGGATGGCGACGGACCAGGGAAAGCTGTCGAACATCAACGGGCTAATGATCGCCGCCGACGCCTTGGGGAAGGAGGCGCCGCAGGTGGGCCTCACGACCTTCCGCCCGCCCTACACGCCCACGACGTTCGGCGCGCTCGCAGGCTACCACCGGGGCAGCCACTTCGAGGTGACGCGCAGGACGCCCATCGACGCATTGGCCGAGGAGCAGGGCGCGGTGTTCGAGCCCGTGTCGCTCTGGCGGCGGGCCTGGTACTTCCCGCAAGGCGGCGAGGACATGCACAAGGCCGTGGCGCGGGAATGCCGGGCGGTGCGGGAGTCCGTGGGCATGTTCGACGCCTCCACGCTCGGCAAGATCGAGGTGGTGGGGCCGGACGCCGTGACCTTCATGGAGCGGATGTACACGAACCCCTGGGCCAAGCTGCAGCCGGGGCGCTGTCGCTATGGCCTGCTGCTGGGCGAGGACGGGTTCATCCGCGACGACGGCGTGATCGGGCGGCTGGCCGACGACAGGTTCCATGTCACCACCACGACCGGCGGGGCGGCTCGGGTCCTGAACATGATGGAGGACTACCTCCAGACCGAATGGCCGGAGCTGGACGTCTGGCTCACCTCCACCACGGAGCAGTGGGCGGTGGTCGCGGTGCAGGGGCCGAACGCACGGAAGGTGCTGGAGCCCCTGGTCGAGGGGCTGGACCTGTCGGACGCGGCCTTCCCGCATATGGCGGTCGCGGAATGCACGGTGGCGGGGTTCCCGGCACGGCTGTTCCGCGTGTCCTTCACAGGCGAGCTGGGCTTCGAGGTCAATGTCCCCGCCCGCCACGGCCGCGCGCTGTGGGAGGCGATCCGGGCCGCCGGGCAGCCCTACGGCATCACCCCCTACGGGACGGAGGCGATGCAC
>CADCUU010000089.1 GCA_902805995.1 uncultured Rubellimicrobium sp. | reverse complement strand
GACCGGTTCGAGATGGACGCCTGGGGCGCCAGTCCCAGTAGGGGGTAACGCAGTCGGCGCGGTCGCGGGCGGACTCCGCGCGGTCGTTGAACCAGACGAAGCCGAGACCGGGGGGATTCATCAGGCCCTTCTGCGAGGCGGACACGGTGACGTCGGCGCCCCAGGCGTCCATCTCATAGACGTCGCAGCCGAGGCTCGCGATGCAGTCGGCCATGAGGAGCGCGGGGTGGCCGGTGGCGTCGAGCGCGGCCCGGATGGCGGCGATGTCGCTGCGGACTGAGGTGGAGGTGTCGGTGTGGACGGCGAGGACGGCCCGGATCTCGTGCGCGCGGTCGGCGCGGAGGGCGTCCTCGATTCGGGCGGGGTCGAAGGGGGCGGAGGGGCCGAAGTCGAGGATCTGCGGCTGGGCGTGGAGGCCCTGCGCCATGCCGGCCCAGCTGTGGGCGAAGCGCCCGGAGGCGGGGACGAGGACGCGGTCGCCGCGCGACAGGACGTTGGAGAGCGCGGCCTCCCAGGCGGCGTGGCCGTTGCCGATGTAGATCGTGGCGTGATGCGAGGTGCGGGCGACGGCACGCAGGGACGGGATCAGGCCGTCGCAGAGGTCGATCAGCTCGCCTTCGTAGATGTCGGGGGAGGCGCGGTGCATGGCGCGCAGCACCCGGTCGGGGACCGTCGAGGGGCCGGGGATGGCGAGGTAGGGGCGACCTTGGGCGAGCATGTGGGGGCCTGTGCGAGGGAACGGACGTGTGAGACTAGGTCCCGGTGCGAGCCTCCGCCAGAGCGGCGTCGAGCGCGTCGGCGATGAGGGTGACCTCGTCCTCGGCGTTGTCGGGCATGGCGCCGCGGACGGCATTGAGGTCGCTTACGTAGCCGTTGATCTGTTCGCGAAGGCAGGCGCGCTTGGCGTCGGGAATGACGCCGGCGGCGCGGAGCTCGTCTTCGGTGGTGGGGGGCTTGGGAGGGTAGAGGTGGAGGTTCGCGACGTAGTAGCCCGCCGAGAAGGTGGTGCCGCGGGTGAACCACGCGCGGTAGCGGGGGGCGATGGCGAGAGCCAGGGGCTCGGGCCCGATGCGGGCCTTGTGGAGGCGGTCGAGCATGACCCAGTTTTCCGCCACGCGGCGCGTCACGGGGGTGTCGAAGGCGCGGCGCCAGATGCCGCCGGGATCCTTGTCGGTGCCGGCCTCCTCCCGCGCGGGGGCGGAACGGGCGATGGAGTGGACCTGGCCATCGACCGCGTGCAGGACCTTGAGATTCGTGCGGGGGGTGTAGGCGGCCCACATGCCCATCGCGGCGCGGTGGAGGCGCCGCCCCTCGGCCAGGACGAAGGGCG
>CADCUU010000088.1 GCA_902805995.1 uncultured Rubellimicrobium sp. | reverse complement strand
TTGGGGGACGAGATGATTGAGGTGATGGAGGCCATGCCTGGCGTTGGCCTTGCCGCGCCGCAGATCGGGGTGCCGCTGGCGCTGGCTGTGGTGGACGCCTCTGAGGGGCGGGGGCAAGCCGTGCGGATGGCCAACCCCGAGGTGCTCCATGCGAGCGTCCAGTTCCGCGAGCACGAGGAGGCCTCGCCGTGCCTGCCCGGCGCGTCGGCGGTGATCGCGCGGCCCCGGGCGGTGACGGTGCGCTTCCTCAACGAGGGTGGCGGGGTCGAGGAGCGCGACTTCGTGGGCCTCTGGGCCACCTCCGTGCAGCACCAGATCGACCACCTCGCCGGCAAGATGTACTTCGACCACCTGTCGCGCCTGAAGCGCGACATGCTGCTGCGGCGGGCCCGCAAAAGATGAGGGTCGTCTTCATGGGCACGCCGGACTTCTCGGTGCCCGCGCTGGGGGCACTGATCGGGGTCGGGCACGAGATCGCCTGCGTCTACAGCCAGCCTCCCCGCCCCGCCGGGCGCGGCCAGAAGGAGCGTCCCTCTCCCGTGCATGCCGAGGCCGAGGCGCGGGGCCTCTTGGTGCGGCACCCGAAAAGCCTGCGGACCCCGGAGGCGCAGGCCGAGTTCGCGGCGCTGGAGGCCGATGTCGCGGTCGTCGTGGCCTATGGCCTGATCCTGCCCCAGGCGGTGCTCGACGCGCCCCGGCGGGGCTGCCTCAACATTCATGCCTCCCTGCTGCCGCGCTGGCGGGGGGCCGCGCCGATCCACCGCGCGGTCATGGCCGGGGATGCGGAAACCGGCGTATGCATCATGCGGATGGAGGCGGGGCTCGACACCGGGCCCGTTCTGTTGCGCGAGGCGACCCCCATCGGGGACACGGACACGACCGGCAACCTGCACGACCGGCTGTCAGGCCTGGGCGCGCGTATGATCGTGGACGCGCTCGCGCGGCTGGATGCCCTGACGCCCGAGCCGCAGCCCGAGGACGGCGTCACCTATGCCATGAAGATCGACAAGGCCGAGGCGCGCATTGACTGGTCCCGCCCCGCCGCCGAGGTGGACCGCCTGATCCGCGGCCTGTCCCCGTTCCCCGGCGCCTGGTGCGAGGCCGCGGGCGAACGCGTGAAGCTCCTCCGCTCGCGTCTGACCCAGGGCAACGGCGCGCCGGGCGAGGTGCTGGACGGCCTCACAGTGGCCTGCGGCGAGGGCGCGGTGGAAGTGCTGGAGGTGCAGCGTGCGGGGGGCAAGCCCCTGTCCGTGGCAGAGGCTCTCCGCGGCTGGAACCCGGGCGCCCGGCTTGGCTGACGGGGTCAGCCGTCCGGCGTGGCCTTGGCGCACCTGCTTGCAAGGACTTAGCCAGACGGTCCGTCCTGCGCTCCGCCCGCTGAAGTGCCCTTCGGGAAGGGCTACGAGCCCCGAGCCACCCCTGCCGTGATCGCGGGAACACGACGCGCGCCTGCACGCCGAGGTGGCGCGCCATCCAAGGTCCTCGCGCCACCGGCGTCGAAGATGTCTATCCGTGCGCCGGGCGAGCCCCCGACAGATCGGCCTCGCGCCCCTGGCTCCGCCGCATCTGGTCGATCACCGCGCGGTACCCGGCGCTGTCCTCGCGGACGAGGTGGGAGCTTGGCAGGTCGATCCGGCAGGACAGGCCCCCGCGGTCGTAGTCGAGCCGGGCGCTCCCCTGCATGGACCGCGACACCTGGGAGATCAGGCGGCTGCCGAAGCCCCGGCGCGTGGGCGGCGAGACCGGCGGGCCGTCCCTCTCGATCCAGCTCAGGCTGAATCGCGGGGCGGCGTCCTCCTCGTCCTTCTCCACACCCCAGATCACGTTGACCTGACCCTCGCCATCGCAGAGGGCGCCGTACTTGGCAGCATTCGTCGCCAACTCGTGAAAGATAAGGGCCATGGTGATCGCCGCGCCTGGGTTCATGCCAATCTCGGGGCCCTCAAGGATCCAGCGGGGCCGCCCGCCCTGATAGGGCGCAAGCTCCGCCCGCAGCACCTCCTCCAGCGAGGCGCCCCGCCAGTCCCCCTGGATCAGCAGGCTGTGCGTCTGCGCCAGCGACTGGATCCGCGCCAGGAAGCTCTGCTCGAACCGTTCCAGCCCGTCGGAATTGCGCAGGGTCTGGAGAGCGATGGACTGCACCACCGCGAGAATGTTGCCGACGCGGTGGCTGAGCTCGGCCACAAGGACCCTTAGCTGCGCCTCGGTAGCTTGGCGCTCGGCCTCGGCGCGCTCCCTCTCCCGACGGCCCTCCGCCTCGGCCAGGGCACGCTTCACCGCCGGGCCGAGGCGGCGCAGGTTCTGCTTGAGCACGTAATCGGTGGCGCCGTCCCGGATGCATTCGATGGCCAGATCCTCGCCCAGCGTGCCGGAGACGAAGATGAACGGCACGCCCGGGATGAGCTCCTGGCAGATCCCCAGCGCCTCCACCCCGTCGAAGCCGGGCAGCGCGTGATCAGCGAGGACGAGGTCCAGCGGGTTTTCCAGCGCGGAAAGTAGCCCGTCCCGTGTGTCCGCGTGATCGATCGCAAAGTCCAGCCCGGAGGCGTCCAGATAGCTGCGAACCAGCTCGGCATCGAGCTTGCTGTCCTCGAGGTGGAGAATGCGGATCGTCATGGGCGCCTCCGTGGCGTGACGCCGACAGGCGGCGGTTCGTTCAGGATGGCCCAGAAGACCCCAAGGTCCTGGATGGCTTCGAAGAACTCGCGAAAGCCCACGGGCTTCACCACGAAGGCGTTCACGCCCAGCTCGTAGCTGCGCACGAGGTCCCGCTCCTCCCGCGAGGAGGTGAGCATCACCACCGGCGTGTGGCACAGCTCCCGGGTGTGCTTGATCGCTTCCAGCACCTCGAGCCCGTCCATCTTGGGCAGCTTGAGGTCGAGGATGACGACCGCCGGGCAGCCCCCCGGGCGACCCTCGTAGTCCCCCCGGGCAAAGAGGTAGTCCAGCGCCTCGGCCCCGTCGCGGGTGACGACGATCTCGTTGGCGAGCTGGCTCTTCCTCAGCGCGGCGAGCGACAGCTCCAAGTCGTTCGGGTTGTCCTCGACCAGCAGGATCGGGGCTAGGTTGGCCATGTCTCAGTTCCCCTGATGCGGCCCGCGGGGCAGGGCGAGGAAGAAGGCGGCGCCTTCCCCCTTGCGGCCCTCGGCCCAGACGCGGCCGCCATGACGCTCGGCGATGCGGCGGACATTGGCAAGGCCGATCCCCGTGCCCTCGAACTCCTCCACGCGATGAAGCCGCTGGAAGACGCCGAAGAGCTTGCCGACATAAGCCATGTCGAAGCCCGCCCCGTTGTCGCGCACGGTGAAGACGACCTCTGTGGGGCGGATCTCGGCCCCGATCTCGATGCGGGCCTGGGGCGTCTTGCGGGTGTACTTGATGGCGTTGCTCAGGAGGTTCTGCCAGGCTTGGCGCAGCATCACCGGGTCGCCTGATACGGGGGGCAGATCCCCGATGCACCAGTCGATGTCCCGGTCCTTGAGGTCCGGCGACAGGAGCCGCAGAACCTCGGCCACCAGCCGGTTCATGTCCACCGGCACCGACAGGATCGCCGCGCGCCCCATCTGCGAATAGCTGAGGAGATCGTCCACGAGCCGCCCCGCGCCATGCGCGGCCTCGGTGATGATGTCGAGGTAGCGGAGCCGCTCGGGGCCCAAAGGCTCAGGCCCTGTCTCGCGCAGAAGCTCGGCGAAGCCCACGATATGGCGGAAGGGCGCCCGCAGGTCGTGGCTCACGGAGTAGGAGAAGGCCTCCAGCTCCTTGTTGCTCCGCGTCAGCTCCTGCGCAAGGTCGGCCAGTTCCTCGGCCTTGCGCAGAACGATGCCCACGATGGCGTTGCGCAGGTCGGACACGGTGTCGACCTCGCTCCGGCTCCAGGGCAGGGACCGGTCGCGGACCGTCTCCTTCCAGGTCTCGAAGGAGTTGCGGGGGTGCAGGCGCTGCCCGTCGGACGCGGCGGGCTTGGTGGGGTCGCCGCCCCATTTCACGGTTTCCACGACCTCGGGCCGGAACCACAGCACCCGTCCGGTGCGCAGCTTGGAGATGGAGATGGACAAAAGGCCGCTCGCGCAGTCCTTGAACTCCGCGGCCCCCGGCAAGCGGGCGGGAAGGGTGTCCGTCACGAACACCTCCTGGCCGATGCCGCCCAGCCAGTCGGCGACCCTGCGGATCTGCTCGGGGGACGGCGTGCGGCCCACGGCTTCGCAGCGGTCCCCGAAGACGATGGCCGCCCCTTCCGCCCCCGCGATGCGGAGGAGAGCGTCGGGGTCGCTCAGAAGCCCGTCGACGAAGTTTTCCTCGGCCGCCATCTGGGCCAGAAGGCGGGACTGGATGGACTGCAGCGCGATCCGTTCCCGCGCCCAGAGCACTTGTTCCTGCGCGGCGATCTGGAGCGCGAAGATCTGGCCCAGCAGGTCGCAGGCGCTCCGGACGGCGGGCGGCACGTGATGCGGCTCGCGCCCGTGGCAGGAGATCAGGCCCCAAAGCTCCCCATCGCGGAGCACCGAGATGGACATGGAGGAGCCCGTGCCCATGTTCCGCATGTATTCGAGGTGGACCGGAGACACGCTCCGCAGCGCCGCGAAGCCCAGATCGACCGGCTCCCCGGTCAGGGGGTTGGCTACGGGACGGATCGGGACGGCCTCGTAGGTCGCGTTGGGGATCAGCCGCAGCCGGTTCAGCCGGTAAAGTTCGCGCGCCTGGGCCGGGATGTCGGAGGCCGGGAAGCGCAGGTCGAGATAGGAGGGAAGCTCGTCGCTGCGGTCCTCGGCCACCACCGTCCCGTGCCAGTCGGCGTCGAAGCGGTAGACCATCACCCGGTCGAACCCTGTGAGGTCGCGAACCTGCCGGACCACGAGGCCGCTCAGGTCGGCAAAGGAGGTCGTGGCCTGGAGCGCCTCGATGAAGGCGCGGATGCCGGGGAAGAGTTCGTCGAGGCTGTCCTGCTCCGCGGTGACGTCCTCAAGCTCCAACACGATGAGGCCGGAGGATCGGTGGGCGCTGGCGTGGAAGACCTGTCCCTCCAAGGTCAGCGTCCCGAGGGTGGAGGGGGCCGTGCCCGGCCGCATCAGGGACTGCACCAGTGGCCCGGCGGCGGGACCGAGTGCCTCGCCCAGGCTCAGCCCAAGCACCTCGGCCGAGGGGGCAGCGGCCACCCGCCCCGCATTGGCGCTGGCCTGCAGGATCGTCAGCCGCTCCGGATCCAGCACAAAAAGCACCCCATGGGGCTGTATGCTCCCCGGGATGCGGATCGGCTCGCGATCGCAGGACGTCAGGTCAAGGGCGGCTTGCATTGGGCGGATCGAAACGGGGTATCCAGTCGTGTCTTCGGCCTGCGGGGAGGGGCATGGCTGGTCCTGGCAAGGGCCTTTGGTCCTTCACGGGTCTGGATCATAGTTCGTTGCGACTTCCGGGCCAGTGCGGCCCATGTCGCCTGCCCGCAGATGCCGCCAGGTCACCGGCTTCCTCGGACCTGCGGGGCCGCAGTCCCCCTGGCCGGTCCGCTCCCTAAGGATAGGTGGCCGGGAAACGAGCGCCGGCCCATTCCGCGCCCTCAAGGACCGCGACTGTCATGCTCAACCTGAGAGAGCGACTTCGGGCCGGAACCCGGGCGCATCACGAGGACGTGGACGCCGCCTTCTCGCAACTCGACCTGCGCGAGCGTGATGGGCTCGCCAGCTTTCTGTCAGCGCAAGGCGCCGCGTTGCAGGCGATCCGCTGCGCCAGCGGACGGCACGCCGCCCAGGCAGGCGCCCTTTGCGACGAGATGCTCGCGGCCGCAGAGGCCGACCTCCGCCATCTGGGCTACAGGGCACAGCCTGCCCCGCGTTCCATTGACCTGCATCCGACAGCCGTGCTCTACATCCTGCTGGGCTCGGCGCTGGGGGGGCAGGTGCTCCGCCGCCGATGGCTGGCCTCGGGCGATCCGCTCGTTCAGGGGGCGGGGGCCTACTTCGGCCTGCCACCGCGCGCGGCTGCTTGGCGACTCTTCTGCGAGGAGGCCGCCGCCACTCCTGCCCAGGGCGAGGACGCCGACGTGATCCTCCGCGACGCGAACCGGATCTTCGACCTCTACCTCGCCGCGCTCCCTCCCGATCAGGCGCGCCCGCCCATCCGTTCCAGAATCGAGACGTAGTTCGCCACGCCCGATCCCCCCATGTTGAAGACGCAGCCAAGTTCCGCCCCCGCGCGCTGCATCCCGCCCGCCTCTCCCGCAAGTTGCCGCGCCGCCATCACGTGCATCGACACGCCCGTGGCCCCCACGGGATGCCCCTTGGCCTTGAGCCCGCCCGACAGGTTCACCGGCAGCCGCCCATCCGCCAGAACCCAGCCCTCGTCGATGGCGCGCGCGCCCTCGCCCCGGGGCGCGAGGCCCATCGCCTCGTAGGTCAGCAGTTCGGCAATGGTGAAGCAGTCGTGCACCTCGGCGAAGTCGAGGTCCTCTACGCCCACCCCGGCCTCGGCATAGGCCCGGCGGAACGCCTCGCGCGGGCCGGGAAAGTCCAGCATCTCGCGCCGCGACATGGGCAGCCAGTCGTTCACCTGCACCGCCGCGCGGAAGCCTATCGCATGGTCGAAATCGTCCACCATGTCCTCGGCCACCAGCACCAGCGCCGCCGCCCCGTCCGAGATGAGGGAGCAGTCGCTGAGCCGCAGGGGCGGCGCGATCAGGGGGTTCTTCTCCGACACGGTGTTGCAGGCCTCGAACCCCAGGTCGCGCCGCAGATGGGCGAGGGGGTTCTCCAACGCGTTGCGGTGGTTCTTGGCCGCGATCCGTGCGAGCGAGGCCGAGCGGTCGCCATGCGCCTGAAAATAGCCCTGCGCCAGCCGCGCGAAGATCTGGGGGAAGCTCTGGCCCCAATCCTCTGGCGCATAGCCCGCCTGCATCAGGGCCTTCGTGACGCCGGGCGTATCGGCTTCAGTCATCTTCTCCGCCCCGATCACCAGGGCCACGCGCACGTCGCCCGCGCGGATCGCGGCGCGCGCGGCATGGATCGCGGCCGACCCGCTCGCGCAGGCGTTCTCCACCCGGGTGCAAGGCGTGAAGCGCAGCGCGTCGTCGATGCCCAGGGCCAGCGAGGCGGCGAACCCGTCCCGCGTCAGCCCCGCGCCGAACAGGCCAAGCCAGATGCCGCCCACCTCGCGCGCGTCGATCCCGGCGTGGTCCAGCGCCTCGCGCCCGGCCATGCGGATCAGGCCCTCAAGGTCCTCCTCGCGCCGTCCAAAGGGGGTGTGCCCCCAGCCCACGATCCGGGCCTCCGTCGCCATGCGGTCCCCTCCCAAGGCGTGTTCCGGGATCAACGCAACATATCGGGCCCGGGTCCGCCAGCGAGACGGCACGTCGCCATCTGCGGGAGTGATGGGACTTCAGCCGTCCGATCCGGGCCGAGCGCCGGACTTGCCGCTCGCGCCCTACCGTGGCTTCCTCCCGGCATGGCACCCCCAAAGGAGCCCCCCATGCACCTAGTCCAGAT
>CADCUU010000087.1 GCA_902805995.1 uncultured Rubellimicrobium sp. | reverse complement strand
CCCCGCCCGCACGAGCCGCCGCACCGCGATCGCCCCGAAGGCGCCGTTGTCGAAATCGGCCCAGGGGTGCCGGTCGGCCCACCGGGTGCGCCCATGCGTGGCGAAGGGAAAGCTCCGCTCCATGAGCCAGGCCACCCGCGGATCGTCCGGCTGCGTCTGGTTGAAGATCACCGCGTCGGCGAGGCCCATCTCCACGATGTGCCGGATGGGCTTGAGAGGGTCCTGCCCGGGGAAGAAGTAGCTCACGTTCAGGTGGAAGGGCGTGTCCTGCAACGCCCCCGCGAGGGAAGAGATCAGGCGCGCGGTGTTGTTCATCATGTCGTGCTCGGCCGACATCACGAGGCTGATCACCTGCGTGCGCCCGGTCCTCAGCCGCAGCCCCGCGCGGTTGGGCACATAGCCCAACTCGGCCGCGACCCGCCGCACCAGCGCCTTGGTGTCCGCCCGCAGGTCGGGCGCATCGCCCAGGGCCCGCGACACGGTGGCCACGGCAAGGCCCGTGGCCTGCGCGATGGTCTTCAGCGTCGGCTTCGCCCTGCGCTCCCCGGCCGCGGGGATGACCTCCACCGCCGCGCCGTCCGGACCTGTCTCGGTCACGTTACACCCCCCTGCCGCGCGGCCCGCGATTCCCGCTTGCCATGCGCGACTGATTCGTCTTACTCCTAAATCGTTATAGGAAACACCCAAGTTTCCAAACGGGAGGAGATAAACGTGAAACTTAGCAGCTGTCTGCTGGGGGCGACCGCCCTCTGCGCTGCCACGGCCGTCCATGCCGCGGACCTCGAGGTGACTCACTGGTGGACCTCGCCCGGCGAAGCCGCGGCCGTCGCGGAATTCGCGCGCGTCTTCGAGGAGCAGACCGGAAACACCTGGGTCGACAGCGCGCTCGCGGGCTCGGGCACCGGCGCGAACCCGGTCATCATCAGCCGCATCATCGGCGGCGACCCGATGGGCGCCACCCAGATGAACATCGGCCGCGACGCCGAGGACCTCATCGAGGCCGGCCTGATGCGCGACCTGACCGACATCGTCGAGGAGGTGGGCGCCCGGGACTTCTACGCCGACCCCACGCTTCTCGACACCTGCACCTATGACGGCAAGGTCTACTGCCTGCCGATCAACATCCATTCCTGGGACTGGCTGTGGCTCTCCACCGCCGCCTACGAGAAGATCGGCCAGCCGGTCCCGACCAACTGGGACGAATACGTCGCCTCCTGGCCCGCGCTTCAGGAAGCGGGCGTCCAGCCCTTCGGCCTCGCCTCCGGCTGGCCCATCGCCGGCGTCCCCGGCGCCCTCCTGTCGGGCCTCGGCGGCTCCGAGCTCGTGATGGCAATCAACCGCGACAAGGACGTCGAAGCCGTGCGCGGCCCCGATTTCCGCCGCGTGGCCGACGCCATGGACGCCATCCGCCAGGTCACGCCCGCCGAAGTGCAGGTGCCGAGCTTCGCGGACGTAGGCAACCAGCTCCTCGCCGGCGAAGCCGCGGGCAACATCCACGGCGACTGGCTTCAGGGCGATCTCCAGGTCGCGGGCGGCGTCCCCGGCGAGAACTACGAGTGCCTTCCCGCGCTCGGCCTGGGCGACCAGCTTTCGGGCGGCGGCGACGCGTTCTTCTTCCCGGTCCTGCCCGAAGGCACCGACGAGGCCGTGGTCGAGGCGCAGGGCCAGCTTGCCCGCATCCTGATCGGGCAGGACGCCCAGCTCGCCTTCAACATGAAGAAGGGCTCGATGCCGATCCGCACGGACATCGACCTCGCGCAGGCCAACCCCTGCATGCAGAAGGCGCTCGGGCTTCTCGAGAACGGCCTCCTGCCCTCGGGCGACTGGGCGCTGTCCTCGGACACCCAGCAGCAGCTTCAGGACCTCAACATCGAGTTCCTGGGCGACCTGAGCATCACCGTCGACGACTACGTCGAGCGCTACGCCTCGATCATCGAATCGGCGGACTGATCTCCGCACGGTGACGTCGTCCGGCTCCTGATGGGGCCGGACGTGGCCGGCCTCCTCCCTGGGCCGGCCGCCCCAACCAAGGAGTCGTCCCATGGCGGACCTGGCTGCCCCTGAGGCGCAGCAACGCGCACCCGGCAGGGTTTCGCGCGCGATGCGCCACATCTTCCTGCGCAACCTTTCGTCCAAGGTGGCGGCCCTGCCCATGATGGCCACGGTGCTGGTGATCTTTGTCGGATGCACCCTCTGGACCGTCTGGTATTCCTTCACCGACTCCCGGCTCCTGCCCAATGGCGAGTTCATCGGGTTCGCGCAGTACGAGCGGCTCTTCGAGACGCCGCGCTGGAACAAGTCGGTCTGGAACCTCGCGATCTTCGGCGTGTTCTCGCTGGTCTTCACCATGGTCATAGGCTTCGTCCTGGCCGCGCTGATGGACCAGAAGATCCGCTTCGAGAGCGCCTTCCGGACCATCATGCTTTATCCCTTCGCGCTGTCCTTCATCGTGACCGGCCTTGTCTGGCAGTGGATCATGAACCCGTCGCTGGGCCTCCAGGCGACCATGCGCAACCTGGGCTGGGACAGCTTCACCTTCGACTGGATCTCAAACCCCGACATGGTGCTGGGCGCGCTGCTCATCGCCTCCCTCTGGCAGGGCGTGGGCTTCGTGATGGTCCTGCTGCTGGCCGGCATCCGCGGCATCGACGACGAGATCTGGAAGGCCGCGCGCGTGGACGGCATCCCGACCTGGCGGACCTACATCTCCATCGTGCTGCCGATGATGCGCGGCGTGCTGGTGACGGCGGTGGTGATCGTGGGCTCGGGCATCGTGCGGGTCTACGACCTCGTGGTCGCGATGACCGATGGCGGTCCCGGCATCGCCTCCGAGGTGCCCGCCAAGTACGTCTACAACTACATGTTCGGGGCCGGGAACATCGCCCAGGCGCTCGCCGGCTCCACGATGATGCTCGTGACCGTGCTCATCCTCGTCATTCCGTGGGCCTATCTCGAATTCGGCGGACGCCGGGGAGGCAGCAAATGACCGACATGGCGCACTCCGGCACCTCCCGCCCGCGCGACACCTCGGCGCGCGACGGGGTGGAGCCCCGGGGCCGCAAGCCCAAGCCGTTCTTCACGCTCCCCAAGGTGCTGATCTACTCGGTCCTGATCCTGTCGTGCCTGTTCTTCCTGTTCCCGCTCTACGTGATGATCACCACGTCGCTGAAGACGATGCCCGAGATCCGCTTCGGCAACATCTTCGCGCCCCCGGTGGAGTTCACGGGCGAGGCCTGGGTCAAGGCCTGGACCGCCGCCTGCACGGGCCTCACCTGCGAAGGGCTGGCCCCGGGCTTCTGGAACTCGGTCAAGATCACCGTGCCGTCCACGATCATCTCGATCCTGATCGCCGCGATCAACGGCTACGCCCTGGTCAACTGGCGCTTCCGCGGCTCCGAGATATTCTTCGTCATCCTGATCTTCGGCTCGTTCATCCCCTACCAGGTGATGCTCTACCCGCTCGTGATCATCACCCGCGAACTCGGCATCTTCGGAAGCCTGTGGGCCGTCGTCCTGGTCCACACCATCTTCGGGATGCCGATCCTCACGCTCCTGTTCCGCAACTACTTCGCCGCGCTCCCCCAGGAGCTGTTCAAGGCGGCGCGGATCGACGGCGCGGGCTTCTGGCGGATCTTCATCTCGATCATGCTGCCGATGTCGCTGCCCATCTTCGTGGTCGCCATCATCCTGCAGATCACGGGCATCTGGAACGACTTCCTGTTCGGCGTGGTCTTTGCCGGCACCCAGAACTACCCGATGACGGTCCAGCTCAACAACATCGTGAACTCGGCGCAGGGCAGCCCCGAATTCAACGTCAACATGGCGGCGACGATCCTCACCGGGCTGGTGCCGCTGATCGTCTACTTCGTCTCCGGAAGATGGTTCGTGCGCGGCATCGCCGCGGGCGCCGTGAAAGGCTGATCCCCATGCTCGTCTCCAACCAGTCGGTCTCCATCCGCGAGCTCCGCCTCGACTTCGGCTCCGTCTCCGTCCTCAAGGAGCTCAACCTCGACATCCACGAGGGCGAGTTCCTGGTGCTCCTGGGCTCCTCGGGCTGCGGCAAGTCCACGCTGCTGAACTGCATCGCGGGCCTCCTGGAGCCCACCGACGGGCAGATCTTCATCAAGGGCAAGAACGTCACCTGGCTCGAGCCCAGCGACCGCGGCATCGGCATGGTCTTCCAGAGCTACGCGCTCTATCCGCAGATGACCGTGCGCGGGAACCTGAGCTTCGGCCTCAAGAACGCCCGCGTGCCCCGGGCCGAGATCGACTCGCGGGTCGCCCGCGCGGCCAAGATCCTCCAGATCGAGCCGCTCCTCGACCGCAAGCCGGGCCAGCTGTCGGGCGGGCAGCGGCAGCGGGTCGCCATCGGGCGGGCGCTGGTGCGCGACGTGGACGTGTTCCTCTTCGACGAGCCCCTGTCGAACCTCGACGCCAAGCTGCGCGCCGACCTGCGGGTGGAGATCAAGCGCCTCCACCAGCAGCTCGCCAACACCATGATCTACGTGACCCACGATCAGGTGGAGGCCATGACCCTCGCCGACCGGATCGCGGTCATGCGGGGCGGGCGGATCATGCAGCTCGGCACCCCGCACGAGATCTACAACCGGCCGCAGAACAAGTACGTGGCCGACTTCATCGGCAGCCCGTCGATGAACTTCCTCGACGGCCAGTTCCAGGGCGGCGTGTTCCGGACCGAGGGCGTGACGATCCCGATGCAGGGCTACCAGCTGGCCACCCCGCAGGTCGCGGACCGTCCCGCCATCCTGGGCATCCGTCCCGAGCATGTCGCCACCGGTCCCCTGGTGGCCGGCGCGCCGCTGAGGGAGGAGGTCACTGTCGACCTCGTGGAGCCGATGGGCTCGGACACGCTGGTCTGGACCCAGCTTGGAAACGCACCGTTTCGTGTCCGAATGGACGGCCAGGCCCGCGTCTCTCCCGGGGACCGGTTGACCATAGGGCTCGACCCCGCAAAGTCGTCGCTGTTCGATGCGAGGACCGAGGAGCGGCTGTGACACTTCCAAATTCGGCGATTCAGGACCTTGCGGGGGCCTGGACGCTTTCCGACGACACGGGAGAGTCCTCCTGTGCCATGCGCGTGCCCGGTGACGGGATCACCGCGCTGCACGAGGCCCACCTGATCCCCGACCCCTACTGGGGCCGGAACGAGCAGAAGCTGCGCTGGATCGCCGAACGCGACTGGACGCTGCGCCGCTGGTTCGACCTTTCCGATCCCGGCGTCGTCCTCGCGATCGAGGGGCTCGACACCGTGGCCACCGTGCGGGTCAACGGGACGGTCGTGCTGGAGGCCGCGAACGCGTTCCGCACGTGGCGCGTGGACCTGTCGGACGTGGCGCGTCCGGGCCGCAACGAGATCGTCGTGACCATCCACTCCGCCCCGCAGGAGGCGGCGGCGAGGGCGGCGGCGCAGCCCTTCCCGGTGCCCTACATCGCCCAGAACAACCCGATCGCGCACGGGAACATGCTGCGCAAGGTCGCCTGCGACTGGGGCTGGGACTGGAACATCGCGCTCGCGCCGTTCGGGATCACCGGCGGCATCTGGCTTGAACGCGCCGAGGCCCCGCGCATCGAGCGCATCGCCATCGCGCAGGAGCATGGCGAGGGCACGGTCGCCATCACCGTCACTGCCTGGGCCGAGAACGCGGACGGCCGCCCCTTCCGAATCACCTTCGCGGGCCAGACCGCCGAGGGGCTTCTGGAGGACGGCGCCGTCGCCGTCATCTTCGACGTGGAGAATCCCTCGCTCTGGTGGCCCGCGGGCCTCGGGCCGCAGGCGCTCTACGACCTCGAGGTCCGCATCGGCACGGACGTCGCCCACCGCCGCGTCGGCCTTCGCCGCCTGGAACTCGTGACCGAGCCCGACGCGGCCGGCCTGTCCTTTGGCCTGCGCGTGAACGGCCATCCGGTCTTTGCCCGCGGCGCCAACTGGATCCCCACGGACGCGCTGCCCGGCCGCATCACCGAGGCCGCGACGCGCGATCTCCTCCAGTCGGCCGTCGATGCCAACATGAACACGATCCGCGTCTGGGGCGGGGGCCGCTACGAGCCCGACAGCTTCTACGACGCCTGCGACGAGCTGGGGCTCATGGTCTGGCAGGACTTCATGTTCTCCTGCAACCTGTACCCTTCCACGCCCGATTTCCTGGAGGAGGTGGAGGCCGAAGTCCGCGAGAACGTGGCCCGCATCCACCACCACGCCTGCATCGCGCTCTGGTGCGGCGACAACGAACTTATCGGAGCGCTGAACTGGTTCGAGGAATCCAAGAAGGACCGCGACCGCTACCTCGTCTCCTACGACCGCCTGAACCGCACCATCGAGACCGCGCTGCGCGAGACCGACCCCACCGCCAACTGGTGGCCGTCCTCGCCGAGCCCCGGCCCCATGAACTTCGGCGACGCCTGGCACGAGGACGGCTCGGGCGACATGCACTTCTGGTCGGTCTGGCACGAGGGGAAGGACTTCGACCACTACCGGGACGTGAAGCCCCGCTTCTGCTCCGAATTCGGCTTCCAGTCCTACCCGTCCATGGACGTGATCCGAAAGTTCACGGGCCCCGAGGACTGGAACATCGCCTCCCCGGTCTTCGAATCCCACCAGAAGAACGCGGGCGGCAACGCGCGCATCGCCGAGACCATGTTCCGCTACTTCCGCTGGCCGGAGCGGTTCGAGGACTTCGTCTGGTTGTCCCAACTCCAGCAGGGCCTCGCCATCAAGACGGCGGTGACCGCGTGGCGGGCGCTCAAGCCCCATTGCCAGGGCACGCTCTACTGGCAGCTCAACGACACCTGGCCCGTCTGCTCCTGGTCGTCGCTCGACCACGGCGGCGGGTGGAAGATCCTGCACCACATGGCACGCGACTTCTTCCGCCCGATCACGGTCGTGGCCGTCCCCGGTCCCGACGGCATCGCGCTGGTCGGCGTCAACGACATGCTCCACACCGTGGAGGTCACCGTGACCGCCTATGCGACGCAGCTGTCCGGCGCCACGCGCGAGCTTGGCCGCGGACGGGGCACGCTGGGACCGGACGCGCGGCGGCTCCTCCTCGTGGACCCCGCCCAGCTTGGGGAGCAGGAGGTCCTCACCTTCGGCTGGGAGGCATCCGACGGCGCTCGCGCGGGCGATATCTTCGCGCCCCGGCCCTGGAAGACCTACGACCTGCCCGACCCCGGCCTCGCCCATCAGGCCGCGCGGGAAGGGGACCAGTGGGTCCTGTCCGTCACCGCCAAGGCGATGGCCTTCTTCGTTACCGCCGAGGCCGACATTCCCGGCCGATGGGACCGCAACGCGGTCCATCTCGGCCCCGGGCGCACTGCCCTCCTCGCCTTCACCCCGGAGGAGCCTGGCAAGACGCCCCGGTTCCTCCTCCGCGATCTCCACTCGGCGACCACGCGTCGCCCGGCTTCGAGGACACCATGACAACCATCGCCTACCAGCTCTACTGCTCCCGCAATTTCCCGCCCATCGACGACACCCTCGCCATGCTTGCGGGGGCCGGCTACCGGGCCGTCGAAGGATAC
>CADCUU010000086.1 GCA_902805995.1 uncultured Rubellimicrobium sp. | reverse complement strand
ATGAAACGGTCGGCCAGGGCGAGGGAGGCGCGGCGCAGGTCCTGCATGTCCACTTCATCCCATGTGTCGAGAGCGGCCTCCAAGGCGGCCATGGCGAGGACGGGGGGCGTGCCGACGCGCATCCTCTCGATCCCCCGGCCCGGCGCGTAGGAAAGGTCGAAGGCAAAGGGCGCGCGGTGGCCGAGCCAGCCGGACAGGGCAGGTGGCGCCTCCTCGGCGTGGCGAGGGGCGACGTAGATGAAGGCCGGGGCGCCGGGCCCGCCGTTGAGGTACTTGTAGGTGCAGCCCACGGCAAAGTCGGCGCCGCCGACTGCGACCTCCACCGGCAGCGCCCCCGCCGAATGGGCGAGGTCCCAGACCGCCAGGGCGCCCATCTCATGCGCCTTTGCCGTCAGCTTTGCCATGTCGTGCCGCCGCCCGGTGCGGTAGTCCACCTCGGTCAGCATGAGGACGGCGACCTCCTCGGTGATGGCGTCCTCGACCTCCTCCGGGGCGACGGTGCGCAACTCGTGGGTGTCGCCCAGCAGGCGCACGAGCCCTTCGGCCATGTAGAGGTCGGAGGGGAAGTTGCCGGTGTCCGACAGGATCACGCGCCGCCCGGGCCGCAGGGCGAGGCAGGAGGCCAGCGCCTGGAACACCTTGATCGACAGGGTGTCGCCCAGGACGACATGCCCGGCCTCCGCCCCGATCAGCCGCCCGATCCGGTCGCCCAAGGCTCGGGGCTGCTCCATCCAGCCGGCCTTGTTCCAGCCGCCAATGAGCATCCCGCCCCATTCCTCGCGCATCGCCCGCTCCATCCGCGCCGGGGCGGCCTTGGGCAGCGGGCCCAGCGAGTTGCCGTCGAGGTAGACGAGGCCCGGGGGCAGGTCGAACAGGGCGCGGGTGCGGGAAAAGTCAGTCATGGGCAGGGTCCTCCGGCGATCTTCCTATGGCATCCTGCCGGGGGAGGCGAGGCATGGACTCGGCCCCCGTCGCGCATGAGAATGGGTCATGCGACGCCTCGACCTGCCCCCGATCTGGCTCATTGCCCATGGCCTGCTCGCCTGGTCCGTGGCGCGGCTCGATCCCTGGGGGCTGACCTTCGGCAGGGCTTGGGCGGAGTTCGCGGCGGGGCTCCTGACGGGCGGGGGGCTCCTCCTGATTCTTGTGGCGGTGATGCAGATGCGGCGGCACCGGACCGCCGTCATGCCGCGGCGGGAGGCGTCGGTGCTGCTGGCCACCGGCGTGTTTCGTCGTTCGCGCAATCCCATCTACCTCGGCATGGCGCTGATCCTGCTAGGCTGGATCCTCCGCCTCGACGCGCCGCTCGCGCTGCCGCTCCTTTCCGTCTTCGTCTGGA
>CADCUU010000085.1:5387-7570 GCA_902805995.1 uncultured Rubellimicrobium sp. | reverse complement strand
GATCGTCGAGGACGCCCTCGCCGCCGCCCTCACCGAAGGCCGCCTCGGCGGCGCCGCGCTCGACGTCTTTGGCACGGAGCCTCTCCCCACCGACTCCCCCCTCAGGACCGCGCCGAACCTCCTCCTCACCCCCCATGCCGCCTGGTATTCCGACGCCGCCGTGGCCCGCCTCCAGACCCTCGTGGCCGAGGAGATCGCCCGCGCCCTCGACGGCCAGCCGCCCCGCCGCGCCATCCCGGGAACCGCCCCATGACCATAGCCTCCGTCGAGGCGATCCCCGTCGCCTATCCCGAGCCCAACGACCACTCCCGCCTGCGCTCCGTCTGCCTCGTCAAGATCACCAACACCGACGGCGCGACAGGCTGGGGCGAATGCTGCGCCTACTTCCCCGAGGCCTCCCGCGCCGCCAAGGCCCTCGTGGACGGCATGGCCGAGATCGTTGTGGGCCGCGACGAGGTGCAGACCGAAACCATCTGGCGGCTCCTCAAGGACCACAGCTGGTGGTACGGCACCGGCGCGGGGCTCGCCTCCATCGCGATCAGCGGAATCGACATCGCGCTCTGGGATCTCAAGGGCCAGGTCCTGGGCCGCTCCGTCCTCGACCTCCTGGGCGGGCCCGCCCACGACCGGATGCCCGCCGTGGCCTCCATCCACGCGACGCAGGCCAGCATCCCCGCGATGGTGGAGGAGATCGTGGGCCACCTCTCCGGCGGCCTCCAGGGCGTCAAGGTCGGCTTCGGCAAGAAGGGCGACGCGCACCTCGGCTTCGACCACGCCCGCGACGTCGAATACGTCCGCTCCGTGCGCGAGGCGATCGGGGACAAGCGCCTGATGATAGATCTCGGCGTCAAGAACCACTGGGACATCGCCACCGCCCTCCAACGCGCCCGCGCCTTCGAGGACTACGCCATCCACTGGCTCGAAGAGCCCCTCGGCCACGACGACCCGGAGGGCTACCGCGCCCTACGCGCCGGCACCACGCTCCGCATCGGCTACGGGGAGCGGGAGTGGAATCACCGCGGCGTGCAGCGCATCGTGGAGACGGGCACCGTGGACGTGATCGGCCTCGACCCCGGCCGGATCGAGGGGATTACCGGCTTCCGCAAGGCCGCCGAGATCTGCGCCACCTACCGCCGCCAAGCCAATGCCCACAACTTCTCCACCGCCATCGTCTCGGCGGCCAGCCAAGCCCTCAGCTTCGCGAGCCCCGCCTGCCGCGAACTCGAACTCCAGCCCGTCTACGGCCCCGCGCAGGCCGACCTCGTGGACCGCCCCGTCTGGCACACCGACGGCTGGGTGAACCCGCCCCAGGGCCCCGGCCTCGGCATCCGGATCAACGAGGACCTCGTGAACAGCGCAAGGCTCGACCGATGACGCATCTCTCATGGGGCCTCAAAGACCGCACCGTCATCATCACCGGGGGCGCGGGGGCCATCGGCCGCGCCGTCGCAGAAGGTTTCGCCGAGGCGGGCGCCAAACTCGCCATCGTGGACCTCGACCAGTCCGCCTGCGACCGCACCGCCACGGCCCTCGGCCCCGCGCACCAAGGCTTCGCCGCGAACCTCCGCGACATCCCCGCGCTCCCCGGCCTCGTCGCCCGCATCGAAGCATCGCTGGGCCTCCCCACCGTCCTCGTGAACGTCGCGGGCATCATCTTGCGCAATCCCGACCTCCTCTCCATCACGCCCGAGGAGTGGGACGCCCAGCACGACGTGAACCTCAAGGCCGTGTTCTTCCTCTCCCAGGCCGTGGCCGCCCGCCTCATCGCCACCGGCACGCCCGGCAGCATCGTCAACTACTCCTCGCAGGGCTGGATGTCGGGCGGCTACGAGGGGTCGGTCGTCTACAACGCCACCAAGGGCGCGGTCACGACCATGACCCGCGGCATGGCCCGCGCCTGGGCGCCCAAGGGCATCCGCGTCAACGCCGTCGCCCCCGGCCTGGTGGAGACGCCCATGCTCGTCACGCCCGACACCACGCCCGAACGCCTCGCCCAACTCGCATCGTCGATCCCCCTCGGCCGCCTCGCCCAGCCCCAGGACCATGTCGGCGCGACGGTCTTCCTCGCCTCGGACATGGCCGCCTACATGACGGGCGCGACGCTCAACGTGTCGGGCGGCTTCCTCATGTACTGACGGGCTCCCGCCGTTGACTCTCCCCGTCCACACACCAATCATCTCCTC
>CADCUU010000085.1:0-5362 GCA_902805995.1 uncultured Rubellimicrobium sp. | reverse complement strand
GGCGGTGCCCTGCGCGCGCGCCTCATCACCTACGGGGCCCGCCTGACCGAACTCCACGTCCCCGACCGCGACGGGCGCTTGGCCGACATCGTCCTCGGCCACGACACGCTCGCGGACTATCAGGCGACCAAGACCTATTTCGGCGCGACCGCCGGCCGCTACGCCAACCGCATCCGCGAGGGCCGCTTCCACCTCGACGGGCAGGACTTCCAGCTCGACACCAACGAAGGCCCGAACCACCTCCATGGCGGGCGCGAGGGGATTGACCGCAAGGTCTGGACGCTCGCCGACCACGCCTCCAACTGGGCCACCCTTTCCGCCGTCTCCCCCGACGGGGAGATGGGCTATCCCGGCCAGCTCGACATGTCGGTGACCTACGAGCTCACCGACGACGGGCTGCGCATCACCATGTCGGCCCAGACCGACCAGCCCACCATCGTGAACATCGTCCACCATTCCTATTTCAACCTCGCAGGCCAAGGGCAGGGCGACGTGCTGGGGCAGGAGATGCGCCTTCCCGCCCCCTTCACCACCCCCGTCGATGGCGAGCTCCTCACCACGGGAGAGGTCCTGTCCGTCACCGGCACCCCCTTCGACTTCACGACGGCCAAGCCCATCGGGCAGGACATCGCGCGCCTGGGCGGCGTGGGTGGCGCGGTCTTCGGCGAAGGGGGCGGCTACGACCACAACTGGTGCCTCGGCGGGGCAGGGGAGGATCTCCGCCTCGCCGCCGAGATCCGCGACCCCGCCTCGGGCCGCCGCCTCTCCCTCCGGACGAGCGAGCCCGGCGTGCAGGTCTACACCGGCGGCTACCTCGACGCGTCCGTGATCGGCAAGGGCGGCGTGCCCTACCAGAAATACGCGGGTCTCACGCTGGAGACGCAGAAGTTCCCCGGCACTCCCAACCACCCCCATTTCCCAAGCTGCGTCCTCCGCCCGGGGGAGACCTACCGCCACCTGATGGAGTTCGCCTTCTCCGCCGACTAGGTCCTGTCCGACGGCCCTTGCCACGCCATCTCACCTTGTCGGTCGGGCAGGTCTGTCCGGCGGTGGCGGAGGCTCCTGATGCGGCGGGACGATCTCAGGGATGCTCAGGAACTGTCCGCTTCGGGCCGCGCGAGCGGTCCGGATGCACCGCTTCGGGCGACGGGAGCCGCCATGGCGCGTGCCCGGCACGCCCGCTCGGTCGTTCTGGTCGAAGGCATCAGCGACCAGATCGCGGTCGAGACCCTGGCGAGCCTCCAGGGACGGGACCTGACAGGAGAGGCCGTCGTGGTGATCCCGATCGGGGGCGCCCATTCGGTCGGGCGCTTTCTCGACCTTTTCGGGCCGGGGGGCCGCAGGCTGCGCGTGAGCGGCCTGTGCGACGCGGCCGAAGAGCCGCATTTCCGTCGAGCCCTGGCGCGCGCCGGCTACGCCCAACCCACCACGCGCGCAGACTTTGAGCGGGAGGGCTTCTACGTCTGCGACCGCGATCTGGAGGACGAACTCATCCGCGCGGTCGGACCCGAAGCGTTGCAGGCTCTGCTTGCCGATCAGGGAGACCTGGGCTCCTTTCGCACCCTTCAGAAGCAGGCGGCCTGGCGGAACGCTCCCTTCGCGGATCAGGTCCGCCGGTTCCTGGGCGCAGGCGCACGGCGCAAGCTCCGCTATGCCAGCCTGCTCGTCCGCGCCCTCGACATCGAGCGCCAGCCCCGACCGCTCCGGGACCTCCTGAGCCGGATCTAGCGACGGCCGGAGGCAGGTACGCTGCCAGTGGGGCTGCTCGCGACCCGCATGGAACGCACGCCATCCTGCGTCAGCATCTCCGAGCCTTCAGGCCCCCAGACAGCACCCAGGCGCGGCTCACGTCCTCCAAAGGTCCGGAGCGAGCGAGCTTAGTGTCCGGTAAGGATCGATCCTTCCGCTCGTTCCTCCGGGCCGCCTCGCTTGGCTTCATGCTCTCCGGCACGCCCCCGATTCGGCGCGGTCCCCAAGCCTTCCCCGGGCCGAAAGGCCCGCCTGCACACCGCATCCTAAACAAGAAACATCAGCGGCAGCAGCCCCTTATACCGAAGAGTCACGTCCCCAACCGCCCCCGCCCTCCGCGTGCCACCTGATTCGCACCCCTGAGAACAGGCGTTGCCCAACCCCCCGCGGACCACCGTTCGTTGGGGTCAGAGATCGTTAACCCTTCTCCTCCACCCTCCCGAGGGCATCCAGAAGGAGGAACCCCCATGTCCGACAATTTCAAAAGCCACCAGCGCGGGCTCGACAGCCCGGGCGAAAGCCACCAGGCCATCACGCCGCATGACACCGACTCCGTGGTGCCCCGTCCCCGGGCACTGTGGTGCAACTCCGCGGGCTCGCTGGTGCTGGAGGACGCGACCGGCAATGCCCTGACCTACTTCGTCCAGGCGGGCCAGATCGTCCCGTTCCGCGCCGTCAAGGTCCGCGCCACCGGCACTACCGCCACCGTCTTCGGGTGGGACTGATCATGCTGACCCTGTCCCCCGGCCTCAGCAGCACGGCGATCCTGTTCTCCACCGGGATGATGACGCTCTTCCTCCCCCACACCCTGGTCGCCCCCACGACCCACATCCGCGGAGCCTGACGTGACTCTCGCCAACCTTCCCATCCCCATCTTCACGGGCGCCGACCTGTCGGCCCGCGTCAACGCCGCCATGCTGGAGGTCCGGGCCGCCCGCCGCTTCGGCACGATTGCGGCTCTCCTCGCGGACACGTCCATGGCCTACGGCACCGGGTCGCGCGCCATCGCCGCCGACGACCGCATCGAGACCGCGGAGGGCCTGGGCTACCGCATCGCCCCCAGTTCGGCCACCGATCACCACCTGATCACCGCGGGGGGCGTGAAGCTCTATGCCGACCGCTCCACGACGGTCGTGGAGCGGTCGGCGCCCCTGACCTTCTCGGGCCCGTCCTCCGTGGCGCATCTGCCGGGGGTGGTTCTCAGGCAGGCCAACGGGGCAAACAACGCCGTCTACGTCACTGGCAGCTTCTCCGAGGCACAGAACCCGTTCATGTCGGACGTGGCGCTGATGGTGGATGGCAACCGGGCCAACAACGCCACCCCCGTGACCGGCTACCGCCTCACCAACCTCAAGAAGACCATGAGCCGCCAGCGTATCGGCGCCCGCAACTGCGAGGTCGGCGTCGAGTTGTTCGGCAACGTGGAATACGCGAGGATCGAGGCGCATGTCGAATACTGCACCGTCGGGATGCGCTCGCGCCCGAACGGCACCGAAACCTCCGACGAGAACCTGATCGACCTCGTGGCCCATTCCTGCGGCTCGTTCTTCGTCTCCGACGGGGCCTCCAAGACCTCGGGCGTCCTGACCATCGCCGCCGAGGGCTGCGACGGCTACGGCGTGGACATTCAGACCGGCTGGTGGGACCTGCGCGGCGAGATGCGCGGCGTGGGCCGCGTCGCGGGCGGTGGGGGCTTCAGGACCGGCGCGGGCGCGCGCATCACGGGCGGCCTGCTCATCTCCGGCGGCAGCGACACGAACTGCGAATGGTGCGCGGATCTCCAGGGCGGCCGTCTCTCGGCGGTGCATCTGGCCTGCATCGCCTCGTTCAGGAACGGCGTTCGCGTGGCCCCCGGCACCGAGGGGTCCATTCTCGTGGACAGCCTGTCCTCCCCCGCGACCGCAGCCGGCACGATGCTCCAGCTCGGCGACACGAGCGGCGCGGTCCTGAACGGCTTCCATGTCCTGCCGGGCTCGCGCCTGGTCGCCTCGGGCGTGGCTCTCGACCTCCTCCGCGCCACGAACTGCCTGATCGAGCCCAGCCAGATCGTCGGCACGGTGCGGATCGACGCCAACAGCGGCGGCAACACCCTCCACATCGGCAAGCGCAACGCCGCGTCCGTGGTGATCCAGAACAGCCGGGCCGCTCTGGACAACAAGATCATCTTCCGCGGCGGCTACACGCTGACCGAGCTTCTGGCGGTCAACGGCGGCGTGCTGTTCCGGGGCATGGAGGCCGAACTCTGCACCAACTTCGGCAACGCGCGCGCCTACTACGACGGCACGCAGTGGCGGCCGATGCACACCCAGCAGACGGTAGGCAACGTCATCACCGGCGTGAGCCAGACCACTGGCACGACCTCGGGCGCGGCGACCTACGATCCGGTCACGGGCAATGGCTCGACCGTGCGCGCGGCCTCGACAGACCAGAACTGGGTCCGCATCAGCGACCTGCTGGGCACCGACACAATCCGTCTGGGCCTGTCGGGCGTCAGCGGAACGACCCCGTTGAGCATTCGGTTGGGCTCGGCCACGGGAACCATCGTGGAGACTGTCGCCGTCGGCTCCGGCGCGACGACGCGAGATATTCCCATGGGCGGGGCGACGTCCATCACGCTGAACTGCTCCAATACCGGCAATACGGCCTTCACCGGCCTGACCCTCGCAAAGGCCTGATCGCCTTGGTCCGCCGGGGCGTCAGGATGACCTCTCCGTCCCGGCGCCTTTCGCTCGTCCTGCTTGGACGGCCAAAGCCGCCCCTGACGCAGCCCATCCCCATTATCACGGTTCCGTGATACTCCCAGGCTGAAGCAAATCCCTGCTTTTGTCGCGGCCTTCGGCGGGCACTACCATGCCGATCAGCGAACGGCCCGATCCGAACTCGACACGAGGTCGCCATGAAGCACGCGATGCGCTCCCTCCTGACTGCCCCGGTCCTCTGCCTTTGCGCCGTCCCGGCCCAAGCGCATGTGAAGTGGTTCGCCCCCTACATCGTCGGGGCTCCGCCGCAGCCTGTCGGGCTCACCTTGCAGAATCCCTGGTTCTGGACGGGCATCGTCCTGGTCATCGGCTTCTTTCTCCTGACCCGCTTCGTCGAGGACAAGCCGCTGGGGCAGGGGGTCCTCCTCGGACTGGACCGAGCCTTCTCCCGGCTTTGGGCGCGTGCGGACGACTTCATGCGGTGGATGATCGCAGGCTTCTTCGTCGCGGTCTTCGCGGTGGGGGGCGTGTATCTCACCCCCGACCTCCAGACGCCATCGGAACTCGTCTCCTGGGCGCAGCTCCTCATCGCGGCGCTGATCTTCTCCCGCCGGACGCAGCCCTTGGCGGCGCTGGGCATCCTCGCGCTTTGGGTGCTGGCACTGCGGGACTACGACTTCTTCCACCTCCTCGACTACCTCGCGCTGGGCATCGCCGTCGCGGGCTACCTCGTACTGGAGGCGTCGAGCAACGACGACTGGCGCCGCCACCGGTTCGAGGTGCTGCGCTGGGGCGTGGCCATCGCCCTTATGTGGTCGAGCCTGGAGAAGTTCGCCTATCCCGACTGGTTCCACCCCCTGGTGGAGGAGCGACCCTTCCTGACCTTCGGCCTGCCGCGCGACGTGTTCATCCCG
>CADCUU010000084.1 GCA_902805995.1 uncultured Rubellimicrobium sp. | reverse complement strand
GGGCAGCCTAGCGCTCCTAGCCTCCGCCCTGGTCGCGCCCGACTGGTTCACCGCCCGGATGGAGGCCCTGTCCGACATGCCCGAGGCGCTGTGGTGGATCATCGGCGCGGTCCTGTCCCTCCACTTCGGAGCGCGCTACCAGGACCACGCCCACTCCTTCCAGCGAGAGGTCGCCACCTCCGCCCCGCCGCCTGTGCCGACGACCACCGCCTCGCCCGACTCCGACGCCGCGCTCACCATCGGCACGCTCACCCCAGGGCCGAACCCTGCCCTCGAGGCTTGGCGCTCCACGCAACCGTGACGATCTGCCCCGGCCCGTTCGCCCAGGCGATCCTTGGAACATCGCCCCCTCAAAGGTATAAGGTCCCATGATCGTAGAGCTCGGACATTTCGCCCTGATCCTCGCCCTCGGCGTGGCGATCCTCCAGTCGGTCGTCCCGATGGTCGGCGCCCACAAGGGCTGGCGCAACTGGATGGAGATGGCGGCCCCGGCCGCCACCGCCCAATTCCTTCTGATCGCCTTCTCGTTCCTGGCGGTCACCTGGGCCTTCCTGGCCTCGGACTTCTCGGTAGAGCTGGTCGTGGCCAACTCGCACAGCGACAAGCCCTGGCTCTACAAGCTCACCGGCGTCTGGGGGAACCACGAGGGCTCGCTCCTCCTCTGGATCCTGATCCTGTCGCTGTTCGGCGCCTCGGCCGGGTGGTTCGGGAAGAACCTTCCCCTGCCGCTCAAGGCGCGGGTCCTGGCCGTGCAGGCCTCGGTCGGCGTGGCCTTCCTCGCCTTCATCCTCTTCACCTCGAACCCGTTCTTGCGGCTGGAGGTCCCGCCCATGAATGGCCGCGACCTGAACCCGCTCCTGCAGGACCCCGGCCTCGCCTTCCACCCGCCGTTCCTCTACCTCGGCTATGTCGGCCTCTCGATGTCCTTCTCCTTCGCCGTTGCCGCCCTGATCGAAGGGCGCGTGGACGCCGCCTGGGCCCGCTGGGTCCGCCCCTGGACGCTCGCCGCCTGGATGTTCCTGACCGTCGGCATCGCGCTCGGCTCCTGGTGGGCCTACTACGAGCTCGGCTGGGGCGGCTTCTGGTTCTGGGACCCGGTAGAGAACGCGAGCTTCATGCCCTGGCTCCTCGCCGCGGCCCTCCTGCATTCCGCCGTCGTGGTGGAGAAGCGGGAGGCGCTGAAAAGCTGGACGATTCTCCTCGCGATCCTGGCTTTCGGCTTCTCGCTGCTGGGCACGTTCATCGTCCGCTCGGGCGTGATCACCTCGGTCCACGCCTTCGCGAGCGACCCGGCCCGTGGCGTCTTCATCCTCGCGATCCTCGCCGTCTTCGTGGGCGGCGCGCTTACGCTCTACGCCGCCCGCGCCTCCGCGATGGAGGCCAAGGGCGTCTTCGGCCTCGTGAGCCGCGAGGCCGGGCTCGTCCTCAACAACATCCTCCTCGCCGTCGCGGCCCTTGTCGTCTTCGTGGGCACCGTCTGGCCGCTGGTGGCCGAGATGCTCCTTGGCCGCACCCTTTCCGTCGGCCCCCCGTTCTTCGAGGCCGCCTTCACGCCCTTCATGATCGGCCTCGCCGTCGCTCTTCCGGTGGGCAGCCTCCTCGCCTGGAAGCGGGCCGATCTGGGCCGCAACCTCCGCAGCCTCTGGCCCGCACTCCTCTTGGCTTTTGCCGTGGCGGGGCTCGCCTGGACTGTCGGGACGGGACGCTCGATCCTCGCGGTCGTGGGCTCCGCCTTGGGCACCTGGGTGATTGCCGGGGCTGCGCTGGACCTCTGGCAGAGGACCGGGCGGTCGGGCGCCGCGCGTCTTCTCCGCCTGCCCGGCGCCGACTGGGGCAAGGCGCTCGCTCATGCCGGCCTGGGCGTCACGATCCTCGGCGTCTCGCTCCACATGGCCTGGAGCGAGGAGGACATCCGCGTCGCCCAACTCGGGAAGCGGTTCGATGTCGGGGCTTATTCACTGACCCTGAACACCGTGGATGACGTGCCGGGGCCCAACTACCGCAGCCTCATGGCCGACGTCACCGTCACCCGCAACGGCGCGGAGGTCGCGCGGCTCTTCCCCGAGAAGCGGTTTTACCCCGTCACCGCGATGCCCACGACTGAGGCGGCCATCGACAACGGGTTCTTCCGCGACGTGTACGTCGTCATCGGCGACCCGCAGGCGAATGGGGGCTACGCGGTGCGCACCTACATCAAGCCCTTCTCCAACTGGATCTGGGGGGGCGCGATCCTGATGGCGCTCGGCGGGATGTTCTCGCTCTCGGACCGGCGCCTTCGCGTGGCAGGCGGGGCGGCCAAGGCCTCTCGCGCTGCGGCCCCGGTGGCCGCCGAATGATCCGCGCCATCGCGCTTGCCCTTCTCCTGTGGCCCACGTCGCTCCTCGCCGTGGAACCGCAGGAGGTGTTGGCCGACCCCGCCCTGGAGGCTCGGGCCCGACAGATCAGCGACGGCCTGCGCTGCCCGGTCTGCCGCAATGAATCCATCGACGAATCCCATGCCGAGGTCGCCCGCGACATCCGCCTCCTCGTCCGCGAGCGGCTGGTCGCGGGGGACACGGATCAGCAGATCATGGACGCGGTGGTTGCCCGCTACGGCGAGTTTGTTCTTCTGCGTCCAACCGGGAACGGCGCGAACCTCGTCCTCTGGCTGGCTGGGCCTGCGATGCTGCTCATGGGCCTAGGCCTCGGCTGGAGCGTGGTCCGCAAGCGCGGCACGGCCCCGGAGGAGGCGCTGACCGAAGAGGAGCGGGCGCGGCTGAACGATCTGCTGAAAGGCTGAAGCAGGTCTCACACTGTCCCGGGCGTTTCGGGCGGAGTGGCTGTCGCCAGTTTGCTCAGTTGCCGTTCAGATCGCCTGAGATACCGGCTTCGGGTCGCGGTAGCGCGAGATAGATCGAGTCAGCCCATTCCCCATAAAGGAAGAAGGTCCGCTCGGCCCGGCCCGTTTCCCGGAATCCCAAACGCTCCAGAACACGTAGGCTGCCGAGGTTGCGCGGGTCCACATCCGCGGTCAGCGCGAGCACATCCGTGGTCGCGAAGAGATGCGGGATCAGGCAGATCATGGCCTCGGTCGAGAGCCCTTTCCCCCAGAGATCGCGGCGCAGGATGAAGCCGACCTCAGGCAGCGCATAGGCCCCGACTTTGCCGACGGCCCGGCCCTCCAGCTCCATGACGAAATCCTGGCCGAGATGGTTGCGGGCCATCATCCGGGCCAGAAAGGCCTCCGTCTCCGCGAGATCGCGATGCGCCTCCTGTGACCAGTAGCGCATCGTCTGGTGGTCTGACATGACCACGTTCAGGTCGGAAAGGTCGGACAGGCGGGCCGGCCGCAGGAGGAGACGCGCCGTACGAAGCGTCGTCTCCTCCATGGCGGTCAGCGGTTCTCGACTTCGACGTAGTCCCGCATGGAGGAACCCATGTAAAGCTGCCGCGGGCGACCGATCTTGAGCTGCGGATCGGCTAGCTGCTCCTTCCACTGGGAAATCCAGCCCACGGTCCGCGCCACCGCGAAGATCGGGGTGAACATGGAGGTCGGGAAGCCCATCGCCTCAAGGATGATGCCCGAATAGAAGTCCACGTTCGGGTAAAGCTTGCGCTGGATGAAATAGTCGTCCTCGAGCGCGATCCGCTCCAGCTCCTTGGCGACCTGGAGGAGCGGGTTGTCCTTGACGCCGAGGAGGTCGAGCACCTCGTCCGCGGACTGCTTCATCACCTTCGCGCGCGGGTCGAAGTTCTTGTAGACCCGATGGCCGAAGCCCATCAGCCGCACGTTCGAGTTCTTGTCCTTCACCTTGGCGATGAAGTCGGGGATGCGGTCCGGAGTCCCGATCTCGCGCAGCATCTCCAGCGCGGCCTGGTTGGCGCCGCCATGCGCCGGGCCCCAGAGGCAGGCGATCCCCGCCGCGATGCAGGCGAAGGGGTTCGCGCCCGAGGATGAGGCGAGGCGCACGGTCGAGGTGGAGGCGTTCTGCTCGTGGTCGGCATGGAGCATCAGGATGCGGTCCATGGCGCGCGATATAGTGGGGTTCACGTCATAGGGCTCAGCCGGGACGGCGAAGCACATGTGCAGGAAGTTCGACGCGTAATCGAGGTCGTTCCGCGGATACACGAAGGGCTGGCCGATGGAGTACTTGTAGGCCATGGCCGCGATGGTCGGCATCTTGGCGATGAGCCGGAAGGCCGCGATCTCGCGCTGACGCGAGTTATTGATGTCGAGGCTGTCGTGGTAGAAGGCCGACATGGCGCCGACCACCCCCACCATGGTCGCCATCGGATGCGCGTCCCGCCGGAAGCCCCGGAAGAAGTTGTGCATCTGCTCGTGGATCATGGTGTGCCGGGTCACCGTGTTCTCGAATTTCTCGAGCTCGTCCGGCGTGGGCAGCTCCCCGTTGAGGAGGAGGGAGCAGACCTCGAGGTAGTGCGACTTGGCGGCCAGCTGCTCGATCGGGTAACCGCGGTGGAGGAGGATGCCCGCGTCACCGTCGATGAAGGTGATCGTGGAATCGCAGGCCGCGGTGGAGGTGAAGCCCGGATCGTAGGTGAACACATCCGCCTGGGCATAGAGCTTGCGGATGTCGACGACATCCGGCCCCTCTGTGGGCGACAGGATGGGAAGCTGCACTTCCTTGCCGTCGATCGAAAGCGTCGCGGTCCTGGTCTCGGCCATGATGGCCTCCCCTTGTTGTCCCATGCTTCTTACCCCTCGCGCTCTAATACTTCCTGAAGGCGCGCGAGCGTCTCCTCGCGCCCCAGGACGAGCATCATGTCGAACACGCTGGGCGCCACCGTGCGCCCGGCCAGGGCGGCGCGGAGAGGTCCGGCGAGCTTGCCCAAGGAAGTTCCGTTCGCCTCGGCCGAGGCCGAGACGATCCCTTCGAGAATGCCCCGCTCCCACCTAGCATTGTGCAGGTGCGGCGTCAAACTTGCCAGTATACCACGGGATACCGGATCGAGCACCTTGGCCACGTCGGCGGGCATGTCGAGTGGGCGCTCCGCCAGCGCGAAATGCGCTTGGTCGAGGAGTTGGGGCAGGGTCCGGGCCTTGGCCTTGGCAAAGGGCAGCGCGGCGAGGAGGCGGTCGCGTTTCTCCTCGGGGACCGAAGGCGCCCCGGTTGCGGCAAGGAAGGCCTCGAGCTCGCGCAGGAGGGCCTCATCGGGGGTGCGCGCCATGTGCTGGCCCGACAGGTTCTCCAGCTTCTTGAAGTCGAAGCGGGCGGGGGACTTGCCGATGCCCGACAGGTCGAAGACGGCGCGCGCCTCCTCGTCGGTGAAGACCTCCATGTCGCCATGGCTCCAGCCCAGCCGGGCGAGGTAGTTGCGCATGGCGGAGGCGAGGTAGCCCATGGCCTGATAGTCAGCCGTGGCGGTCGCGCCGTGGCGCTTGGAGAGCTTCTTGCCGTCAGGGCCGAAGATCAGGGGGACGTGGGCCATGACGGGCACGGGCCAACCCATCGCCTCGTAGATCAGCTTTTGCCGGAAGGCGTTGGTCAGGTGGTCGTCACCCCGGATCACATGGGTCACGCCCATGTCGTGATCGTCCACCACGACCGCGAGCATATAAAGGGGCGTGCCGTCCGCGCGCAGCAGGACCATGTCGTCGAGCTGGTCGTTCTGGATCGTGACCTCGCCCTGCACGGCATCGTGAACCGTGGTGGCACCGTCACGCGGGGCCTTGATGCGGATCACGAACGGCGCGTCCGGGTGCTCGGATTCGGGCACGTCGCGCCACTTGGAGCGGTAGAGGGTCGAGCGGCCCTCGGCGCGCGCCTCCTCGCGGAAGGCCTCGATCTCCTCCTGGGTGGCGAAGCACTTATAGGCTTGGCCGTTCGCCAGCATCTCGCGCGCGACCTCGGCATGGCGGTCGGCTCGCTCGAACTGGCTGATCGGCTCCCCATCCCAGTCGAGGCCGAGCCAGGTGAGGCCGTCGAGGATCTTTTGCCGGTTCTCGGGCGTGGAGCGGGCGCGGTCGGTGTCCTCGATCCGCAGGAGGAACTTGCCGCCGCGGCCCCGCGCGAAGAGCCAGTTGAACAGGGCCGTCCGCGCCCCCCCGATATGGAGCGCGCCGGTTGGCGAGGGCGCGAAGCGGGTGACGGCGGGGGTATCGGGCATCGCGGTTAACCTCTTGTTCACCATTTCGCGGCATCCTGGCGCCCGCTGGGCTTAATCGGGGGTCGGGGACAGGACAAGTGGTCGAGGCAGTGGCGCCAGGCGGCTGGATCGGCGGTTGGAGGCCCGCCAGCGTCGTCACGGCAGCCCGCGACTCGCTGCTGGCCCAGCGCGGGCATCTGCTCCCCTGGGCTCCGGTCGCGCTGGGGACGGGAATCGGCGGCTACTTCGCGTTGCCGGTCGAGCCGGGGGTCGTGGCCTGGTGCGCGGTCGGCGCCGTGATCCTGCTGGCCCTCCTGGGGGCCAGGCGCGCGGGTCCGGCGGTCGCGCCGCTGCTCCTGGGGCTCGCCTTGGCCGCTGCCGGGGCGGGACTGGCCGGGGCGCGGGCCTGGATGGTGGCCGCGCCGGTGCTCGACTTCCGCTACTACGGCCCGATCGAAGGGCGGATCGTCGGCATCGACCGATCCGCCTCGGACGCGCTACGCCTGACGCTCGACCGCGTGGTGCTGGAAGACGTGGCCCCCGACCGCACGCCGCGACTGGTCCGCATCTCAATCAGCGGGGATCAGCACTGGCTTGCGGTCGAGCCCGGGCGCGTGGTCCTGCTGACCGGCCATCTCGTCGGACCCTCGGGCCCGTCCGAGCCCGGGGACTTCGACTTCCGCCGGAGCGCCTGGTTCGAGGGGCTGGGTGCCGTGGGCTGGACGAAAACGCCCGTGCTGTCGGCCGCCGAGCCCGAAGGTGGGCTCTGGCTCCATCGGCTGCGGGCCTACCTGTCCGCCGCGATCCGGTCCAACATCTCCGACGATGCGGGCGGCTTCGCGGCGGCGGTGCTGACGGGGGACCGCTCCGGCCTGTCGCAGGGCGCCAACCAGGTGATGCGCGATTCGGGGCTCTATCACCTCGTCTCGATCTCCGGGACGCATATGGGGCTACTGGTGGCCTTCGTCTTTGGCCTCGTCCGCGCCGGGATCGCCGCCGTGCCGCCTCTCGCGCTGCGGATCAACGGCAAGAAGGCGGCGGCCCTTGTGGCGCTCCCTGTGGCGGCCTTCTACCTCGCGCTCGCGGGCCGGGACGTCGCCACGGAACGGGCCTTCGTCACGGTCGCGGTGATGCTGGGGGCCATCCTCGCCGACCGGCAGGCGGTGACGCTTCGCTCGGTCGCGATCTCGGCCCTCATCATCCTGGTGCTGAGGCCGGAAAGCCTCGTCAATCCCGGCTTCCAGATGTCCTATGCGGCGGTGGCGGCGCTCGCGTGGTTCTTTGGCGGGCGATGGACCGCGTGGACGCAGGGCCGGTGGCGTTGGGTGGCGCATGCCGCCGTGCTCGTCCTGTCCTCGCTGGTGGCCGGGTTCGCCACGGCGCCTTATGCGGGGGCGCACTTCAACCGTTTCGCCGCCTATGGCCTGCTGGCCAACCTCCTCGCCGGGCCGGCCATGGGCATCTTCGTCATGCCGGGCGCGGTGATCCTGGGGCTGGGCGCGCTCGTGGGGCTCACGCAGCCGGCTCTCCTCGTGGTGGACTTGGGCTGCCGCTGGATCCTGCTG
>CADCUU010000083.1 GCA_902805995.1 uncultured Rubellimicrobium sp. | reverse complement strand
GGAGGGCTCGCTGGCCCTCGTTCGGCAATGCCCGGAAAACGACCGTATTCTGGACATCTCCAGGGCGGCAGGTCGGGGCCGGTCATTTCAGGCACTTTCCTGTCCAGAAACTGTGTCCTGATTTCATATGTCCGGCATACCCTGTTGAGCGACTAAGTAGACATGGGGGGCCGCCGGGCTACGAGCCCTTCCTGGAGGCGATCGCCGACCCCGCACACCCGGACCACGATGAACTGACCCAGTAGCATGATGAGCCGGTCGATCTTTCAGTCGCAGACATCGACACTCATCAGCTCGACGCGCTCAAGCTCGCGAAACGGTGGCATCCCCGAAAGTCTCGGTAGGCGCCGCCGGACACTCACCCCACGTAAGAGCAGGGTGGAGAAGAAAGAGGCGAGATACCATGGTCGCTCGCTGAAGGGGTTCGAGGGACCGTCATGGTCAGTCCCCGAAGATGAGCGAGTTGGGGTCGTTCTCGATGGCGCGGGCGAGGCTGGCCACGGCGTCCGCAGCGGCGGCGACCTCACGTATGGCCCGCTCGGCCTCGCGCACAACGTCTCCCGAGTTCTGGAAGCCCTGGAGCGTCGCGCCGGCCTGGTCGAGGAGCACGCCCGCGCGCTCCGTGAGGCCCGGGAGGGTGTCAGCGCTGGCGCGAGCCGATTGCAGCGTAGCGTTGGCGTTGGCGACGACGCCTCCCTCGCGGACCTCTCGGAGGATTGCCTCGACTTCGGCCAGGGTTGCCGAGAGGTCGCCGGGGAGCGCCTGGGTCGTCTCGGAGGAAACCAGTGTATTGGCGGAGTTGGCGAGCGTGGTGAGCTCGGTCACAAGCTCCTCGATCGGGAGCTCCTCAAGCTTAGTAATAAGGGCGTCGACGCGATCGACGATGGCGGGGAGGCGCTGCGCCGCGTCCCGGACAGCGATCGCCGCCTCCTCGGATGCTTCAAGCGTAGCAGCAAGGCGGGCCTGGTTGCCGCCACGCTCGGAGTCGTCCTCCGCCGGGACGCTCCCGTTGCCCTCGGGCTCAGGAGGTTCCTGCTCGGCGACCCCCTCAGGCTGTGGGCGATCCGTGGTGCCGCCTTCGGTGCCAGTGCCCTCCTCGGCGCTCATGGTATCGCTGGTGGCAGCTTCGCCCGTCTCCGCCGGATCGGCAGGCGCCTCGTCCTCAGCCATGCCCTCGTCACTAGCTGCCGGATCCGATGCGGCACCCGGAGCATCAGCGTCGTCCGAGGGGGCCTCCTGGGCGACGAGTGATAGAGGAGAAAGGAACAGGGCCGCCGCCAGCGCTGCGCCCGCAGTTGTCGTCTTGAGCAGGGAATGCATGACAATCCTTCCGCTGACCGGGCAGACTAACCGAGGCTAACCGGAGGGATGGAGTCAGGTTCCGGCTGCATATGCGAGCCGCAGCTACTGCTCCCGAGCACCCTGCCTCTCAGAGCGGCCAGACCGGACGATTACGCATCGACTGCATGCGCCTCGCAAGCTCCTGCCCGCCTGCGACGGCCGAGCGTTTCGGAGAAATATGGGAAGGCATCCTCCATATTGGGGATGACCAGAGCGCCGCCCTGCAGCACCAAGGTCGGGTCCTCCCGGACTAGTTAGAGGCCCCGGCTGCTCTCCAGGCCCCGCCGGAGCCACCCTGACTGAGGACTGGCCCCGGCGCGCCCTCCAAGCCCTGCCGGGGCCATTTTACAGCTGGTCGTCCTCGATCCCGGCTGGCTCGACAGACACCTGGAAAATGCTGGCGTCCTGGAGGTGAAACCGGCCGGGTAGACAGTATCGCCGCCCGTCTCCCGAAAGCTTCACTTCAGCGGACCACGCTTCGACCAACCCGCGCTTAACGAGACGGGTAAGTGCCCTAGACATGGCGGTGCGATTATTTGGCGTAGGCTCACGGCCCACAGCCCGGATCAACTCAGTCGAAGCAGCTAGACGCAAGATGCCTTCACTGCCGCCCTGCTCCCGCGGATAAGCCTCCAGCGCCGACAGGATCGACCTTTGCAAAGGACTCAGACCACGGGTCATGGCGCACCGTAACGGTCAATACCGTTGCAAGGTGAAACGGTATTGACCGTTAGTCTAGGGGCTTGGCGCAGGACGGTCGCATCAACCCCTTCTCATCTTTCTTCCATCCTTCGATCCTTTTTCAATCTTCCGACTTTCAGTTGTCGGATGAGGCAAAGAAATCTTCTGATCTTGGTTACGGGCGGTTCACTCGTCGTCTCGGGGCTGCTCGATGCCTCGAATGATGGTCCCGTCGTCTTCGATCTCGAACATGTCCACGCTTTCGCCAGGCTTAATGCTTCGGCGGGGATCATCGGACAGCACAAACTTGCGAAATCCCTCGAACCTCCGAAGGATGCCGTCGGTGCCCGTCCAGCTTCCCTGCGTCAGCAGTACGTGAACGGTGTAGCGCCTGCCGCGATCATCTTTGCATCTGACAGTTCGCTCAAGTCGGCCCACCTCCGATCGCTCAAGTCGGTCCACCTCAGACCCTCCCTTTCCTCACCCTCAGCCCAGCCCGAGCGCTAGTTCGATGAGATCCTCTGTCGCCGAGAATGACTCGGCGAGATCGCCCACTTCCCGCGTCGAAGCTTCGTCCGAGCCGATGTCGGCCATCATCATGAACAAGGACATGGCCTGATCGGCAAAGCTGCGCACGGACGTGAGGAGACGCAGGAGAGCCTCGTTGTTCGGGTCGTCCGCCTGGCGGAGTTCAAGCTCGTCTCGCACGGCATCCCGCGCCTGACGCAGGATCGCGATCAGCTCTTGGAGGTCAGCATCGAGCTCAGGCACCGACTTTCCCCAGCCTCACCCCTGGCCCGCCTCTGTCTTGAGACGCACGCTCCACCCTTCCGCGCTCCTGTCGATGCGCACCGGCAAGCCGAACAGCTCCACCCACCACCGCCCCAGCCCCGGAAGAGCGAAGCAAGGCCCTCGCCCATGATGATGGCGGTCGCCCTAGCCGCTCAATCGACCCCCCGGACCTCGTCCGCGTCCTTGACGGTCTCGTTGACGGAGTCGCCGTCCTCGGCCTGGAGATCGACCGAGTCACGGGCGAAATGGACGGCCGAGGCGCCTTGTCCCACGTCGGGAAGGCCCTGCAGGGCGGTCTGGGAGGGCACGTCGGCGTTGGCGATGGTGCGGCGACCGGACTTGCGGGCGGGGGGAGGCTGGGTCACGGGCGGGGCTCCGGCTCGGTGAGTTCAAGGCCCAACCGGCGAGCGGCACGGAGCGTTCCCGGCCTGGACCGACTGCGCGACGCTATGCGGGCGGGCAACTAGCGCTGGACGAGGGCCCGGCCCTCAATCCGCATCAGGGATGAGGATGCTAATCTGCGTCTGCAACTCTGCCTGAGCGCTGCGGGCTCCATCGCGGGCCTCCCATTTCGACGCATAGCTTTCGCCACTCACGGCAAGCACCTCTCCGACCCGCCCAAAGTAGGTCCACCGCCATTCCCCCTCCGGGTCTCTGGAGACCAGGTAATGGGGACCCTTCAGGAGATTGGGCTTCATGTCTTTCATCCGCGCCCTAAGAGCCGTGCCAAGAGAGTCCTAGGAGCTTTCGGTGGCTCCACCACCACTGACACAGCTGCAGGCGCCTCCTCGGACATGTCTGGGGTAGGTAGCGAAGCGATGCGTACCTCGGCCTCCTCTAAACGTCTACGCAGTTCCTCGACCACGGCTGTTGGCTCCTGAGGCTTTTCCAAGAGCTTCTGTTGCGCCTCGCGCCGTTCCTGCCGTTCCTCCTCCAGCCTGCGTTGCGCCTCGCGGCGCTCGTCCTCCAGCCGCTTAAGGAGTTCGTCACGCTCACGGCCGAGCTGGCTTTCAATGAGTCTGATCGTGCCGCGCTCTCGCTCGCGTTCCTCCCGCTCCCGCTGAAGTGCTTCCTCGGCCGCCTGAAGCTTCACCCTAAGAACGGCGAGCTCCGTCTCCGAAGCCGTTGACGTTGCAGCTGTTGCAGACCCCTCCCCTGCCATTGCTCCTTGTTGCAGTGCATCGGTGCCACTGCGTGTCAGGTGTTGCAGGTCATAGACGCGGGCCAGCTCCGAGGCGTCGACCCGGTAGGACCCGTCCTCCAAGCGTCTTGCCGACAAGCGTCCACTCTTTATCGCCCGGAACAGCGTAGACTTGTTGAGCCTGGCTGCCTTTGCAGCGTCCGCGAGCGTGTATTCCACTGCAATCCTCTACCGTTGCGTGCCGTTGTTCAGGCGTTGCGAGACGTTGCAACACACTGAGCCTGCACCGCTTCCGCAATGGTGCAGCGCAACGGCAGTCTTCGGCAAGCCTTTAGCGCCTCTGCGGCACACTGCTGTCCGCTCCTGTTGGGTCGCTCGGCCTCGACCATCGTGCGCGAGCCGATGTAGGCTCATCAGCCGACAGTGAAGGCGGAGCCGCGGGAACGACGGAGCCAGAATGGAATATGCGATGGAGTACCGGGTTGTTCGGGCGTCGGACCAGGACGAGTTCGAGCGCTTGGTGAACGATGCCATCAAGGAGGGTTGGAGCCTGCAAGGGGGTGTCTCAATCTCAGTCGTCGGCGAGCATGAGGCTGGGAGCCGGATGCTCAGAGGGCACCGTCTTCACCTTGCTCAGACCGACTTTGCGCAAGCGTTGGTCCGTTAGACGCACCTCCGGCCCTCGCTCTGATCATTCTCAGCCTCTTTGACGCCTGCCGCAGGCGCGGTGCTCTTAGAAAGAGATCTTAGTCTGGATATCTGACCGTCTGGCGAACTCGCGTTCCTGCACAAGGCGACCGAGGCTTGCCAGCGCATGCGCCAACGGCCCGTCATCCACTTCAACGACCGCCAACTCGTCTAGAGGCAGGCTGGCCTTCATGGCCGCCAGGTCCTCTCTGCGGGCCTCCTGGGCGTGCTCCACGTCGTCGGGTTTCGGCACGTCTTGGCTCGTCACTCCGAGGAGACGGGCGGCCCGTGCGGGCAGGCTGAGGCGGTATGCATTGCTGATCTGCTTCACCTGTGGCCCGCGGCCTTCGTTGCCCGTAGGCTCGAAGCGCCGGAGCCAGTCGGCAAAGCCGTGTTCCCGGAGGCGAGCCAAAGCCGCCACGACAGCGCTCCTTGCGCGCCGCACCTTCCGGGCGATGGTATCGATCGCGGGCTCCAGGCGCCCTGTGCGGAAGTCCACAAGGCGCGTCAGCAGTTCCAGCACCTCCAGCGCGATATGCCCCAAGGGGCCGTTGCGCCGCCCTGGTGCGCGTTGCGCAAGGTCGTAGCGCCGCGCAGCAAGGAGTATCCGGCGCACCGCTGCACGGTCTGTCCTGCCCCAGAAAATGGCCTCGCAGTGCCCGGCCATGCGGGAGTTGCGCCGAACCGGGACCCGGTCAGCGCGCGGCGACGGCCCGTGCAGGGCCGTTGCGATGTGTTGCACCTGTTGCTTCCTCTACGGTTGCGAAAACCGCCGAGGGGAGGCCGACCATCCCTAATCACGGACAAAGCGAAGCCGTGGCAAGAATAGGGTCTTGCAAGGGTCCGGTCGGTTATGGGAAGCTTATGGTGTCAAGCAAATGCTTCCGGTTCGACCGGTATGGAGGGCGCCCCACTCGGGCGCTCTTCGTGTTTCTGGGCTTGGGTTGTCCTCAGTGTCTCTCGCCGTGCCGGATCGTGGAATCCGCCCGGCTTCCCGCTATCGTGAACGACCCATGACGGACGGGCAACAGGGTTTCTCAAAGCGAGCAAGTCCGTCCCGGTGCTCCACCGCCCAGAACTTTGTTTCCAAACGCGCAACGAAAGGTTGACCTGTGGATAACTTCACAACCATAACGAGCAACAAGCGCCGTCACAGAAATGAGCGCAAAACGTGAGGCAGGTCGACCGGCTGCAGGATCTATGCTGATCCAGCCAAAGGCATCCTCCTGACCGGGACTGCTGGTTCCCTCGAGCAGTCCCGGTCAGGAACGCTATCCGCCCTTCCTGTCCCCGTAAGTAGAAGGTCCCATTGTTCCTCAGGCTGCAGGGGTTATCGTCGGGTGACCTTAGGGAGGGCACCGGCGAACAAAGCTCTCGCTTGGATCACCTACAAGCAGGCTCTGGCCCGGGTGGCCAAAGCAGGGGCGCGATTGACGGAAGCACAGGTCGACAACCCCGCTGACCTCAATGCGGCGGAAGCCGAATTCACCGCCGCGCTGATGGCCTATGACATGGCACGCCTGGCAATGGTCTCGCCTAGAGCCAACGCAGACATCGCGGACCTGTCCGACTACTGCGGCGGTAACGCGGCCGGGCTCTGGTGTAAGGTTTCCTGAAGGAAAGCTGTGCCATAAACCTGAGGTTGATCTCAGGAAGCCTGAGGTTGATGTCAGGTCTTTGCCTGACAGAAGGGAGTAAGGCTAACCTGGTGCATCGTCTCTGACGGGCGCCACGCGTGCGAGCTTAGCGACCATGCCATCCCCGCCGGTTACCTGTCCGATGTTGCAGCGAAGGAGGGGACCTTGTCGTACAGTTCCATTCTCACCCGTGTACTGGTCTTCCACCCCAACCCGGTCCTGGCGTGCGCGATCCGCAGCGGGCTTGAGCTGGCCGGGCCCTTCACTGTGCAGTCTTGCTCCGGCGAGCTGCCGGAAAGCCTAACCCGCTTCCGCCCGGACATCCTGCTGCTCGACCCGGTGCATCTCCCGCCGAGGCTAGAGACCTGGATGGCCGATTTCACCCGGTGCGCCCCGGAATGCGAGATGCTGGCTTATCTCGATGCCGCCAACCGGAGCGCCGCCACGTGGTGCCTCGCAGCCGGCTTCATAGGTGTGGTCTCGCAGCAGAAGGGCATCGAGGCGCTTGTGGACGCGCTGACCGTGGCAAGGGTGGGCGGCGTCTATGTGGACGAGAGCTTCACTCAGGTTGTGTCTTCCTCGCTCGAACCCGAGCCGGTCGACCAGACGCAGCCGAACGCGGTGCTCAGCCAGCGCGAGCAGTATGTTCTGGAGCATGTAGCGCGCGGACTTAGCAACAAGGAGATCGCCAGAAGGGTCAGCCTAAGCCCGAAGACTGTCGAGACCCACCGCGCCCGAGCCATGGTGAAGCTCGGCCTCAGGCACAGGTCGGACATCGTCCAGCATGCGCTTCGCAACAACTGGCTGGCTAAAGAGGCTGTGGCCGCGTGAGAGGCTGCTTTCCGGCTCTCTGAGGCACTACGGCGGACATGTCTGGGTGTATGGCGAGATGCCGCCGTGGTGCCGGCGCGGGTGTTGCGCTCGGAGCCGACATCGAGCCGGCTGTCACCTACGTCCAGCAGAACCTAGTGGTCTGAGTTGTAGATGATATTTCGATTTGTCCTGTTTTGGCCTAAGCTTTCGCCATCGCGTTGTGGGAGGCAGCCATGGCCCGTGGTCCCAAGCCGGTTCCGTTCACCCTGAGCCCGGAAGAGCGTACCGCGCTGGCGGCTCTGGTCCGTGGTCACCGCACCGGGCAGGCGCTCGCGCAGCGCGCCCGCATCGTGCTGGCCTGCGCCGAGGCGGGCGCCACGAATACAGGCGTGGCACGTGCGCTTGGGGTCAGCCGCCCCTGTGTGACGAGGTGGCGAGCCCGCTTTGCGGCGCAGCGGCTGGAGGGGCTGGGGGACGCGCCGCGTCCCGGGGCTCCACGTCGGGTCGGGGACGACGAGGTCGCACGGCTGATCGCGCTTACGCTCGAGACCCAGCCCGAGGGTGCCACGCACTGGTCGACCCGCGCCATGGACCAGCGG
>CADCUU010000082.1 GCA_902805995.1 uncultured Rubellimicrobium sp. | reverse complement strand
GGCGGTCAGCACCAGCACCGGCACGTGCGAGCGCACGATGCGCTCGAGCAGCGCGAAGCCGTCGATCTGCGGCAGCTGGAGGTCGAGCACCACGAGGTCGGCGTCGTCGAGCTCGACGATCCGCTCGACCTCGGCCGGGTCCGCGGGCAGCCGGACGTCGTCGTAGCCGGCGGCTCCGAGGATGCGCGCGAGGAGAGCCGCCGAGGCGGGGTCCTCGACGACGACGATGCGCTGGTGGCTTCCGGTTCCGTCCGGGATCGAGCTCATGCCCCCCTGTCGTCGGACCCGCGCCTCGAGAGGTTGAGGCGCTGCAACGCGTCTTGGACGGGTGGTGGCTAGCCTCCCCGCCGCCCCACGACAAGGACACGCATGGCGAAGATCAAGGTGAAGACCCCGGTCGTCGAGCTCGACGGCGACGAGATGACCAGGATCATCTGGCAGTTCATCAAGGACCAGCTGATCCTGCCCTACCTGGACGTCGAGCTGGAGTACTACGACCTGGGCATCGAGCACCGCGACGCGACCGACGACCAGGTCACCGTCGACGCGGCCAACGCGATCAAGCGCCACGGCGTCGGCGTCAAGTGCGCGACGATCACGCCCGACGAGGACCGCGTCGAGGAGTTCGGCCTCAAGCGCATGTACCGCTCGCCCAACGGGACGATCCGCAACATCCTCGGCGGCGTCATCTTCCGCGAGCCGATCGTCATCTCGAACATCCCGCGGCTCGTGCCCGGGTGGACGAAGCCGATCATCATCGGCCGCCACGCCTTCGGCGACCAGTACCGCGCCGAGGACTTCGTGGTGCCCGGCAAGGGCAACCTGACGCTCACCTTCACGCCCTCCGACGGCGGCGAGCCGATCGTCCGCGACGTCTTCGACTTCCCGGGCGGCGGCGTCGCGATGGCGATGTACAACCTCGACGAGTCGATCCGCGACTTCGCCCGCGCGTCGCTGCGCTACGGCCTGGACCGCAACGTGCCGGTCTACATGTCGACCAAGAACACGATCATGAAGGCCTACGACGGGCGCTTCAAGGACCTCTTCCAGGAGATCTTCGACGCCGAGTTCAAGGCCGACTTCGACAAGGCCGGGCTCACCTACGAGCACCGCCTGATCGACGACATGGTCGCCGCCGCCATGAAGTGGGAGGGCGGCTACGTCTGGGCCTGCAAGAACTACGACGGCGACGTGCAGTCCGACACCGTCGCGCAGGGCTTCGGCTCGCTCGGCCTCATGACCTCGGTGCTGATGACGCCCGACGGCAAGACGGTCGAGGCGGAGGCCGCGCACGGCACCGTGACGCGCCACTACCGCCAGCACCAGCAGGGCAAGCCGACGTCGACGAACCCGATCG
>CADCUU010000081.1 GCA_902805995.1 uncultured Rubellimicrobium sp. | reverse complement strand
TGGTGGCTTGCAGCGCCACCTCCGTCGCGGTCGCGCTGTAGGCCATGGAGTCCTTGCTCGCCGCGACATCGAGCGAGCTGCCGCCGGTGGTGAAGCTGCCGCTCGTCGGGCCCGATTCCGGGTCGGTGAACTCGAACATGTAGCTGCCGCCGGCGGTCGTGTAGCCGCCGTCGAAGGACAGGCCGTTCATCATCATCTGCTCGGGCGCGGTCGCGGGGTCGAGCGGCATGGTCATCATGGCCTGCGTCGCCACGTCCTCCACCTTGCCCGAGATCATGGCCGTCGTGCCGTCCTCGCTGTTGGTGATGTCGAGGAGGAGGTCCATCGACGCGGCCGTGAGGTCGTAGGTGACGTCGCGCGTCTCGCCGGTGGTAGAGGTGTAGCTGCCCGACACGTCGTTGAAGGCGACCAGGGCCTCGGCCGGAACCTCCACGCCCGCTTCGGTGACGCTGTCGAGCTCCAGCGCGTAGCGCGCGGCGGACAGATCATAGGTCAGCGCGCCCGGCTCGCCCGAGACGGTCATCTCGAGGCCGGTGTGGCGCAGCGCGATGGCGACCTCGGAGGCCTCGGTCCCTTCCTCGGCATTGGCCGGGGTGGAGATGTCGAAGGCGTATTCCTCGGACATGGTGACGGTGACGGTGCCGTCGCCGTTCTCGGTCAGCACCAGTTCGGGCAGGGTGCCGGTGGCGGTGCCGCCGTCCTCGCCCTCGACGTTGATGCCAAGGTCGGTGACCGTCAGCACGCCGCCTTCATAGGTTTCCGACCCGATGGTGATGGCGTCTTCGCCATACATCCCCATCTGGCCCTTCCAATCGTCCCAGACCTGCTGGGCGGTCACCTCGGCCAAGGCGGGCCCGGCGGCGAGGGCCGCCACGAGGGCCGCGGCCGAAACGGCCGACCTGCGAGCGAATGCGGTCATAGAAGAACTCCCCTGTTCAATGTCCCCTCTTCCCTGACGGCCCGCAGGGGACCGGTCAAGGTGGGGTTTTCGTCACTCGCTGAGGAGCTTATGGTTCTTGGGCGGCCCGGGAAAGCGGAAAGCGGACCGTGCGGTGCCGCCTCGGGGAAACTCCGCGCGAGCGGTACGAGAGGTCAGTGCCGCACCCGCCCTTTCGGCACGCGGGACAGGAACTGCGGCGGGCGCTTCCGCACCCAGTCGATGAACCGCGCGAGCCTTGGATGGGCGCGCAGCGCCTCGGGTGTGGAGAAGTCGCGCGCCAGTTCCGTCTCCGACAGGGTCGCGTGGATCTCCTTGTGGCAGAGATGGTGGAGGAGCACCGTTGGCCCATGCGTGCCGCCCTTCATCTTGGGGACGAGGTGATGGAGGCTCTTGGGCGCGTCCTGGGGGATGACTCGCCCGCAGAGCGCGCAGACGGGATCGGCCGCTGGGGGCAGGGGCTCCGGAGCGGCCTCGGCGAAGCGGATGCGGTGGGATCGGGGCATAGGGGGAAGGTGGGTGCAGGGACCTTGCGCGGCAAGTGCGGCGCGCTCGTGCCCACTGTCGCAGGGCCCAGGCCGGACTTGCGCGGCGGCGCGCCCGGTGGCACGGCTCCGCCCCGACAAGTGGCCGGAGGAGCCCTGACCCGTGACGCAGCCTGACGTTCCCCACGACCTCCCGGGCGCGCTCGTCATTGGCGCGGGCCCGGCGGGCCTTGCCGCGGCCGAGGTCCTGTCCGAGGCGGGCCATCCCGTGCTCCTCACGGATGCTATGCCCTCGCCCGCGCGCAAGTTCCTCATGGCGGGCAAGTCGGGGCTGAACCTGACCAAGGACGAAACGCAGGACCTTTTCCACGCGGCCTTCGGCGACGGCCCCGTGCCGCCCGCCCTTCGCGCCGCGCTGGAGGCCTGGGGCCCGCAGGAGGTCATGGCCTGGGCGCGCGGGTTGGGGCAGGAGGTCTTCACCGGCTCCACCGGCCGTGTCTTTCCCAAGGCGTGGAAGGGGTCCCCCCTCCTGCGCGCCTGGCTCGCTCGCCTGGGCGAAAGGGGTGTGGAGCTTCGCACCCGCTGGCGCTGGGAGGGGTTTGACGGTGACGCCTCTCGCTTCGCCACGCCCGAAAGGGTCCGCATCTTGCGCGCCCGCGCCACGATCCTTGCCATGGGCGGGACGAGCTGGCGACGTCTCGGCTCCGACGGGGCGTGGGCCGGGCACTTTCCCCACCACGCCGCGCCCTTCGCGCCGTCCAACATGGGCCTCCTAGTGGACTGGTCCACGCACATGGCCCGCCACTTCGGCGCTCCGGTCAAGGGCGCGGCCTGGTCCGCAGGCCCCCTCACCTCGCGGGGCGAGGTCGTCGTCTCGGCCCGGGGCCTCGAAGGCGGCGGCCTTTATCCTCTCTCGCGTACGCTGCGCGAGGGCACGCCGCTTCACCTCGATCTCTTCCCCGACCTGCCCGAGGACACCCTGCGGCAGAGGCTTGGGCTCCCGGGCCGTGAAAGCCTCGCCAACCGGCTCCGGAAGCGTCTCCACCTCGACGGCGTTCGTGCCGCGCTCCTCCAGGAGTGGGGCCGACCTCTCCCCGCCGACCTCGCGCCGCTCCTCAAGCGCCTGCCGGTCCGCCATGCCGGGCCACGCCCTCTCGACGAGGCCATCTCGACCGCAGGGGGGCTCCGCTTCGACGCGCTCGACGCCGGGCTCATGCTTCTCCACCGCCCCGGCATCTTTGCCGCTGGAGAGATGCTGGACTGGGAGGCGCCGACCGGCGGCTACCTCCTCACCGCCTCGATTGCCACCGGCCGCCATGCAGGGGCTGCCGCTGCGTCATGGCTCCGGCCCTGACTCGCGCCGGGAGCACATGCCGAAAAGTACCTTGCGCCGGGGCGCTGCGCTTCCCATCCTGCCCTAGTTTGGGTTAGGTGTGCCCGACCACGACGAGGAGATGCGCCATGGGCCCCCAACTTCGCGCCGGCGCTTCAATCTTAGCGCTGCTCTTTGCCGCGCCGGCTATCGCACAGGACCGTTCCGTCACCTACAACTTCTATGGCACGCCGGGCCTTCTCGAGATGCCTTCGGCCCTCAGTGCCGACGAGGGCGAGATTGCGGGCACTGTGGGTGGCTTCGGCGGCCAGCTCCGCACCTCCTTCACCTTTCAAGCTACAGACCGATTTTCAGGCACCTTCAGGTACTCGGGAATTGAGGAATACGGCGGCGCTGACGGCCGTGATCTTTGGGACCGCAGCTTCGACCTGCGCTATCGTTTTACCGACGAAGGGCGATACATGCCCGTAATCGCCCTAGGCCTACAGGACTTCTTAGGGACCGGCATCTACTCAGGCGAGTACGTCGTTGCTACCAAAACAGTGGGCGATGCTTTCCGCGTGACCGCAGGCTTGGGCTGGGGGCGCCTGGGCAGCTATAACGGTTTCACCAATCCTTTGGGCCTGCTCGACGAGCGGCTCGAGACCCGTCCCGACACCTTCGTCGGCGGGGATCAAGGTGGAACTCCTGGGGTGGAAGCCTTTTTCCGTGGAGACGCAGCCTTCTTCGGAGGTGTCGAATGGGCGCCGAACGAGCGCTTCATTCTCAAGGCGGAATATTCTTCTGACGACGCCTATCTGAACGGACGCGGAGACCCACTTTTCGAGATTGATTCGCCCTTCAACTTCGGCGTCAGCTGGCGTCCGGCCCCCGGCATCCAGCTCAACGCAGCGTATCTCTACGGCACCCAGCTGGGCTTCAGTGGCACCATCACGGTAAATCCCAACAACCGGATTTTTTACTCGGGCCTCGACGAGGCGCCCCAACCCGTAGCCGTGCGCGCCGACGCGCTCCGCGCCGCCCAGAGTTGGGACCGCTCGGCTATACCTGAGCCGGCCCTGCGCGACCGGCTAGGCACGGCGCTCCGTACCGAAGGGGTGGAACTCGCGGGCCTAGAGCTCACCGACCGAACCGCTCGCATCCGCTACACCAACACCCGCTTCCGCACTGAGGCGCAGGCCCTGGGCCGCGTAGCCCGCATTCTAACCCAGGAGCTGCCGCCTTCCATAGAGGTCCTCATCCTCGAACCCATGCAGCGGGGTATCCCGCTCTCGGCGGTCACCTTCGCCCGCTCGGACCTCGAAGCCTTCGAAAACGAGGTGGGCGGCGCTGCGGCCTTGTTGCGCGAGGCAGAGTTCGACGACGCGGGCCGGGCTGCTGGCCTCGTGACCGTGCCGCCCGTGCGCGACCGCTTTTCTTGGAGACTGCGGCCTTACATAGGCCTGGGGCTGTTTAATCCGGACAATCCATTCAACCTCAGCTTCGGTGCCGAGCTCTCGGCCGCCTACAGCATACGGCCGGACCTGATCCTGTCCGGCGCGATTCGCCAGCGCATCCTCCCCGCAGACGAGGACGAGGACGAGGTCGAGGAGGAGCCCATCAACGATGTTCCGGTGGTGCGCCGAAATGCCGGGCTTTTCGGCAACGACGGACAGCCCATCATTAAAGACCTCACCCTCGCCTGGTACAGCCGCCCGGGAGAGAACCTTTATGGCCGTGTTACCGCCGGCTATCTCGAGTCCATGTATGGTGGCCTTTCGACTGAGCTTCTCTGGAAACCTGCCGAGGCTCGCCTCGCGCTCGGGGCCGAGGTCAACTATGCGGTGCAGCGTGACTACGACCAGCTTCTGGGATTCCAGGACTATGACGTCGTAACCGGCCACGTGTCTGCATATTACGACCTCGGCAATGGTTTCCACGGCCAGATCGACGCTGGTCGCTATCTCGCGGGGGACTGGGGGGCCACCTTTGCCGTCGATCGCGAGTTTGAGAACGGCTGGAGCGTGGGCGGTTACTTCACTCTGACCGAGATCCCTTTCGAGGATTTCGGCGAAGGCTCTTTCGACAAGGGCATCCGGCTCACCATCCCGCTCGACTTCGCCCTGGGGCGTCCCAGCCGGCGCGAGGTGTCAACCGACATCCAGTCGCTTCGGCGGGACGGCGGCGCGCGGCTGGAGGTGGAGGGACGGCTCTATGACTTTGTGCGCGACGGGCACTATGCAGACCTCGAGGATTCATGGGGACGGTTCTGGAGATGAGACATGCGATCTTGGTTGTCGCGGCAGCCTTTTCTTTGAACGCCTGTGGGCGGGAGGCGAGCGCCCCCCAAAGCCCCTCTGATGCAGAGGCGCGCGCCCTAGGCATCGCGGCTCAGCTCCAGACCATTTTTAGCGGGGTAGGGTCGGACAACTCTATTGGCATTCCGCGCTCTATTCCCGGCAGCTTCACGCCGGAAGCCATCGCAGCCGAGCCCGGGGCCTACCGCCTCGTGCAGATCAATGCGCTGGGCCTGTTGGAGCCTGCCCGTGTGATTCAGGAGAACGGCGCTGAGACGACTCTTGCCCTACAATCCGGCCCTACGGCCGCCTTCGACCAAGGCATTCTTGTAAGTACGCGCGGCTTTGGCGATGACCTCTACACGATGGAATCCGCGGGCCTGATCAATGCTCTCCGCACCGGCGGCGGAAGCCTGACCCGCCGGATGGAGTTCCTTGACGCGCAGGACCAAATCCACCTCCAGACCTTCGCTTGCACCGTCACGGCCGCTGGCACTGAGACTGTCAATCTCGGCATTCGCGAGGCCTCGCTCCGTCGTTTGGACGAGGAATGCCGAAGCGAGGCTATCATCTTCGACAACATCTACTGGCTCGATGGATCGGGGGCCGTGGTGTCCTCCCGTCAGTATGTCTCGCCCACTGTGGCATATTTGCGCAGCAACCGACTCTGAATCTCGGCAGTGCAAGGAAAAGGCGGGACATCAGCCTTGAGTCAGAAGGATGTTGAAGCTACACCTCGATCAACGTTCTGTTACTAACTGGAGTAGAGACATGCGCCTCACCAAGACCCTCCTCGCCGCGACCATCGCGGCCGTCCTCGCCAGCCAGGCCGTTGCCGGCGGCTTCGCGCCCGTCGTCGTCGACCCCGAGCCCGTGGTGGTCGTGGAGCCCGAGCCCCAGCGCTCGACGTTCGGCATCCTCCTGCCCCTCGCCCTGCTCGGCGGCCTCGTGGCCCTGGCCGTCGCGTCGGATGACGACGACGAGGACGATGCGACCGAAACGAACTAAGGCATTTTTGCCGCAAGGCAGACTATGCAGCAAGGCAGGCCGCTGGGCCTGCCTTGTTTCGTTAAGCTACTTGCGCCATTCTCGTGAAGACGGCTCCGGCCGTGCCAATCTTAAGGAGTGAGACCATGCGTCACCTCAAGTCCATTGCCCTTGCTGCCGCTCTTGCCGCTGTGTCCGGCCAAGCTTTCGCGGGTGGCTTTGCCCCCGTCGTTGACGTTGCCCCCGTTACGCCTGTCGAAATCGTTGAGCCACAGCCCCAGCGCTCGACCTTCGGCATCCTCCTGCCGCTCGCCCTGCTTGGCGGCTTGGTGGCTTTGGCCGTCGCGTCGGATGACGACGACGAGGACGATGCGACCGAAACGAACTGATAGCATTTCGGGCCCGCGCGGACTGCGCGGGCCTACCCCTCCCTTTCAGTCCGCCCTGGAGGTCGCCATCCGCATCAGCACCCGCTCCATGAGCGCGCGATCCGGCCCCCGACCTCCCGACCGCAGCGCAAGGTCAAGCTCCACCAGCGCACGCACTCCGTCTTCGATCCTCTCGCGCCGCCATGACTCGGCCGCTCGTTGCAGCGCCTGACGTCGGGGCCCGCCTACTGGTGGACGCAGAGCCGCTAGCCCGGCCTGAACGCCCCCCGTATCCCCCGCAACTGACAGCAGCGCCCGGAAATGCCGCAGAGCCTGGATGGTGATCGCCACCGGCCCCAGCCCCTGCGCCGCAAGCCGTGCGACCAGCGGCGCGACCCGGTCCCGACGTCCATCCGTCACCGCTGCCAACAGATCATCAATCTCCGCTTCCTCTGACTGCGGAGCCAGGGCGGTCACGGCTAAGTCGTCCAGAGGGGAGTCGGAGCCAAGCTGGTAGAGCGAAAGCCGCTCCAGAAGGCCCCGGAAATCACCGGGGGAGAGGGATTGGGCCAGCGCCGACAGGTGGTCGCGGGCGGCGGGCTCCACCCGGCCCACGCCCGCCTCGCGCAGCATCTCCGCCACTTCGCCCTCGGTCGGCGGATCGTCGTAGAGCGTGATCGCGACCACGCCGCGCCGCCCCTCGAACAGCTTGCGCAAGGCCCCCTTGGCGGTGAGCCCCGCGCCCGTGACGACCAGCTTCGCATCTTCGGCGGTCCAGGCGTCCAGGGCCGCGCTCAGGGCGGGGGCGAGCCCGTCCGTCGCCTCCTCCACCAGCACGACGCGCGGCCCCGGAAAGAAGCCCACAGCCTTGAGGGCATCAAGCACCAGCGCCCCGTCGCGCCGAACCTCCGCGCCCGCCAACCTTGCAAGCCGCATCTCGGCCTCACCCTCGGGCCCGATCAGCGCACGGACAAGCTGCACCCGCGCCTCGGCCACCCGGGCCCCGTCCTCGCCGGTGACGAGCACGCCCGCCATGGCCGCATCTGGCCGCCGCAGAAAGCCCTTGGCATCGCGCGAGGAGAGCTTCAGGACAACGCCTCCGGCGGCAGGAGCAGGAGCCGCGCGACGATTTCGTCGGCGAGCAGGACCATGAGCCGGTCGCGCGCGTCCTCTTCGGCAGCGCGGGTCGCCACTGCGGTGCCCGTGGCCGAATAGCCCGTGAACCCGGAAGCCACCCCTTCGCCCAGCACGGTCCCGTTCGACCCGGAAAGCCGCCAGGGTGCCCGTCCCCGCAGGTTGTAGCGCGTG
>CADCUU010000080.1 GCA_902805995.1 uncultured Rubellimicrobium sp. | reverse complement strand
TCTTTACGTGACCTTGTCTGAAGGCCGGGATGAGCTGATCCAGTCGGCTCAGACCCACGGCTGGTCCCTGGACGGCATCGAGATCTTCGAGCTTGTTCCCCCCGAGTTCAGTCTTGACCCCAGCCGCGAGCAGTCGGTCATCTATTCGTCCGAGCTTGAGCTTGGGGAAACAGTGCGGATGGTCATGGACGAGGTCGGGCGCGTGTCGCCGTCCTGCATTGTCTTCGACAGCCTTTCTGACATTCGTCTGCTGGCGGGCTCATCATTGCGCTACCGCCGCCAAGTGCTGGCTCTCAAGCACTACTTCGCCCGGCAGGGCTGCACCGTCCTTTTCGTCGACGACCTCACCGAGGAGATGGACGACGCCAACCTCCATAGCTTGGTTCACGGGGTGGTGCGGCTCGAGCAGAACACGATCGCCTATGGCGCCGAGCGGCGGCGGCTTCGCGTCTTCAAGATGCGCGGCCGGGCGTTTCGTGGCGGCTTCCACGACTACGTCATTCGCAAAGGTGGCCTTCAGATCTTCCCCCGTCTGATCGCGGCGGAACACAATGAGGGTTTCGCCGAAGGCGATCTGGTCTCGAGCGGCATGCCCGAACTGGATCGTCTCCTTGGTGGCGGCTTGGATCGCGGCACGAGCACCCTGATCATGGGACCGGCTGGTTCGGGTAAGTCGACGCTTGCGCTCCAGTACGTCGTGACGGCTCTGCAGCGCAGCGAGGCCGCCCTATTCATCAGCTTCGACGAGACCCGGCGCAACTTCTACAAGCGAGCGGCAGGCCTTGGTGTCAATCTTGAGGCTCATAGCGAGCTCTTCACATTCCTGCAGGTCGACCCGGCCGAGCTCTCGCCAGGCGAGCTCGCAAGTATCGTGCGCCGCCACGTCCAAGACAATGCCGCGCGCGTCGTCGTGCTCGACAGTCTATCTGGATACCAACATGCCATGCCCGAGGAGCAGTTCATGCTGCTCCAGATGCACGAACTGCTGACCTACCTGAACCAGCAAGGCATCCTTTCCATCCTGGTTCTGGCTCAGCACGGACTTGTGGGTCAGATGCAATCACCCGTGGACCTGACCTACTTGGCGGACACGGTCCTGCTGTTGCGGTTCTTCGAGGCCTCGGCCGAGCTCCGGCGCGCCATCTCGGTCGTGAAAAAGCGCACCGGCGGTCATGAAGCCAGCATTCGCGAGTACCGGATCGACGGCGGCGGACTGCGAGTCGGTGAGCCCCTTCGCCAGTTCTCGGGCGTTCTCACGGGTGTGCCGGCCTACCAAGGCAACAGTGGCGAGCTCCTGGCCGAACGTCAGGGACGGTAAGTCGGTTATGGCGCAGTGTCTCGCCATTCTGGCGCCGCTAGGGCGCGACGCCCAAGTGATCTCCAGCCTTCTCAAGAGCGCCGGGATCGATTGCGCAATCGAGACCTCGGCTGACGACGTGGTCGATGCACTTGATCGGGGGGGCGCCGGAGCGCTCATTCTGGCCGAGGAAGCTCTCGCGGGAAGCGGCATCGTCCGGATCCGGGGGTGGCTGACCCGGCAACCGCCCTGGTCAGATCTGCCAATCGTGCTCCTCAGCACGAAGCGTGGCCCAGAGACGCAGCCCTCTCGTCTGACCGAGCACCTTGGCAACGTCACGATCCTGGAGCGGCCTCTTCATCCAGCGACGCTGATCTCAGCAGCGCGGGCCGCCTTGCGGGCCCGGGCCCGGCAGCGTGAGGCAGAGATGCACATCGCTGAGCTGGCTGCCCGAGAGGCAGAGCTTCGCCAGGAGCGGACCGCCCTTGAGGCCAGCGAGGCCGCTCTTCGCGACCTCAATGAGACGCTGGAGCAACGCGTCGCCACCGCTATCGCCGAACGGGACCGCATCTGGCGGATCGCGCCCGACCTGATGGGAGTCATAAGCCTCGACGGCACCTACCTGAGCGTGAACCCCGCCTGGGAGCAGGTGCTGGGCTGGGATCCAGACGGGCTCACGGGCCGCAACGTCGCCGAGATCCGGCATCCCGACGACACCGAGCGCATCGCGGCCGGATACCGGCAGCTTGCCGCTGGCCAGCCTGTCTTCGGCTTCGAAGCTCGCTACCGACACAAGGAGGGCGGCTGGCGTTGGATCTCTTGGACCGTACGGCCGGAAGGTGACTTCCTCTACGCTATTGGTCGCGATGTCACCGCCGAGAAGGAAACTCATACTGCCCTTGAGGCTGCAGAGACGGCGCGCCGTGAAGCCGACGCTCTCTACCGCGCCTACTTCGAGACCACGGCGGAAGCGCTCTTTGTGATCCGGGTCGAGCCCGACGGTGGCTTCGTCATCGAGCAGGTCAACCCGGCGCATCAGGCTCAACTCGGGTTCCATCAAGAGGAGGTGGCCGGCAAGCGCATCGACGCCGTGTTGCCGCCCGCTGTGGCCGAGCAGGTGATCACCGCCTACCGCCGGGTTGTCGACACCGGCGAGATTGTGCAGTACCGCGAGGCCTTCGACCTGCCCGGCGGGACCCAACATTGGGATAACGCGCTTGTGCCGATCCGAGACACCGAGGGCGGGATCGTCCGCATCTTCGGCAGCAGCCGCAACGTGACCGCACAGGTGCGGGCCGAGGAGACGCTCCGCCAAGCCCAGAAGATGGAAGCAGTGGGTCAACTCACGGGAGGGATCGCGCACGACTTCAACAACCTTCTCGGCGCACTGGTAGGTTCCTTGGATCTGATCCGGCGCAAGCCCGACGACGTTGATCGGGTCCGGCAGTTTGCCGAGGCCGGGATCCAGGCCGCCGAGCGAGGAGCGAAACTCACGGGCCAGCTTCTGGCCTTCTCACGAGCGCAGCGCATCGAGCTGAAGCCTGTAATCATCTCAGATCTGGTCGATGGCATGCACGACCTGCTGAGCCGATCTCTCGGGCCGATGATCCGGCTCTCAATGGATCTCAACGGGGATGGTGCCGTGCTCACTGACCCTACCCAGCTCGAGATGGCGGTGCTCAATACCGCCATCAACGCGCGGGACGCCATGCCGGATGGGGGCGAGTTGCGGATTACAACGGCTCGTCGGCAGGTGGGCCAGGATGCCGAGCTTAACCCGGGCGAGTACGTCGAGCTCTCTGTCACCGACACTGGAACTGGCATGCCTCCCGAAGTTCTGGCCCGGGCTCTGGATCCATTCTTTACGACCAAGGACGTTGGCAAAGGCACCGGCCTAGGTCTCAGTCAGGTCTACGGGATCGCGCGCCAAACCGGGGGCACGGTGCGGATCAAGAGCCGGGTTGGCCAAGGCACAACCGTGTGCATCCTCCTGCCTCGGACGAATGAGGCTCCCGAGCGCACTGCCGATCCAGAAGTGGCCCCGGATATGAAGCTGGATGGTCCGCAGGCCACGGTTCTTGTGATCGACGACGACCCAGATGTCCGCGCCATGCTGGTCGCGTCCCTCGACGCTCTGGGCTACCGAGTCCTAGAGGCGCAGGATGGGGCAACTGGGCTGTCCGTTCTTCGGGACAGCCAACCCGATCTGCTTCTTGTTGACTTCGCCATGCCCAGCATGACAGGCGCCGAAGTCGCGCGGGCCGCACAGGCGCAACGGCCCGAGATGCCCATCGTGTTCATGAGCGGCTACTCCGATACGGCCGCCATCGAGGCCGCCGCCGGATGCGATGCCGTGATGCTGCGCAAGCCATTCCGGATGCATGACCTTCAATCCGTCCTTGCCGGAGCCCTCGAGCACTAACGGCTGGAAAGGCGAAGCTGGTCCGTTTTCGTCCAGGAAACGACCGAGGCTGTTGAAGAAGTCGGCTGCAAGGCCCGAGGGCGGCTCACGTTGGCCATGGAAGTCTGGGTTTTCGCGGGATGACGCGCCTGCCGTGCGAGGTCTTCTGACGGGCGGTGGCACGTCTGAGCCGGATCAGCCGTTCATCGGTTCAGCGGTCGTGAGCGCCATGGCCATGTGCTTGAAGCTTCGCGCCGCAGCGGCCAGCAGGAATTGCTCGCCGGCACCGCGCAAGCCACGCAGTCGAAGCCTGTGCAGCCTGTCATTATGCTTGATGCAGGCGAACAGGCGCTCGATCCAACGAAGCAGTCGCAAGGAGGCCTGGAAGGTCGGGGTTCCCTCGCGAGCCAGCACCTCCTGGCGCACGTCTCTGACCTTGGTGGCGGGCCGCAACGTGCCTTCTGAGCAGCGGAGTGGCATTGGCCTTGTGAGTGCTGAAAAAGTTGATCCAGCCGCTCGCGGTCGGTCACGCCCATCGGACGGTCCTTCTTGAGACCTGCCTCGGCTAGCGCGGGATCGTTGGTGGGCAGGTAGGTGCCGTCCATCGCCGAGCAGTCTGCGCTTCGAGCCGCTGCAGCGGGCGGATCAGATCGTAGGAGTCGATGAGCCGCCGACATACGCGACGGCACTTGCCCATTGCCCCGTCCAAGACAAGAGCTATGCCAGCAAGGCCGATCTTCGGAAAAGAGGATTGGGTACGAAGGACCCGATCACGCTGACTTCGCACATCGATGCGCCCCAATGCTGTTCAGGACTCACCTCGTTAGAGCGGGCCGGCGTCTCTTTTGAGCGCCGGCCCTACTTCGAGGCACCCAAGGAGCGATCTCACTTACATGCTGAGCGAGGCCTCGATCTTCTTGACCTGCATGCGAGCCATCCCGAGGTTCGCGCCCTTCTTGTCGAGGGCGACATAGAGGAACGTCGTGGGGGTGTCCTCGAGAGGGCGGATCAGGTGGATCTGTTTACCCAAGGTGATGAGGATGTCGTCGATGTGGTCCTCAAGGCCCAGGGTCTCCATAGCCTGGAGCTTGGCCTTGACCACCTGGGTGTTCAGAGCGGCCGCGGCTTCGAGATCGAGCTTACCGCCGCCTTCGGAGGCGAGCATCAGTCCCGACTCGCTGTCCACGAGGCAGGCGCCGATGAAGCCGCCGATTTCAGACGTGGCCGAGATGTCGGTGCGCATGTTCACTGTCCTATGCTGATTGTACGGCCGTCATGGCCAGTAAGGTCTGAGCGCCTCACCTATGGTTAGTCTGGCCGTTCGATCTGGGCCGAACTGCGGCGACTTTTCACAAATGTTAGGTTAGTTAACACAGGTTAAGGTTGTAGTGCCCGACAGACCCGAGGCACCGACCGGCCACATTCTGGTCCAAAAGACGTGGAAGCCTGCTCGAGTGCAGAGATGTGCAAACGAGGCGGATCAGCCGGCCAGTGCCGCCGGTGCCAAAACCCCGGCAGTCCGAACCCTTGTCCTTGGGGCGATTGGACGGAGGCCCGCCGGTGGGAGAGCCGGCGGGCCTCACCCTGTGAGGGTCACCTGCTTCCCACACGCTTCACGGCCACGCGCAAGTCCGACATGGCCATCTTCCCCACGCGTCCGACCTCCGAATCCCCTGTGCCCCTGATTGCAGGCGGCCATGTTCCGCCGACTGCGAGCAAGCGAGGCCAGCCGTGTCCTCGAAGCCACAGTCGGACTCTGGTTACCCGGGCGTTAACTTCTTACCTGCATTCGGATGCAAGAGTAGTTCAGCCGATTCTCCTCAGGGTTGTCACAGTCAATGGGCGGCATGGGATCACTTGCCTCAGACGCAGAGCTGATCGAAGTTCGGCCCAGCCGATCCCCCGGCGCCGGGTCGTTTCTCCATCTGGTCCGGGCCGAGCCGAACAAGGCGCGCTCGCTGCCTGCGTTGACCGAGGACTACATTCGCGCCGTGGACAGCAAGATCGAGGAGATCGAGCTGCCTGCGACGGGCCAGAGCAGCTACGATCCGCACATGATGCTCGGCCTTGCCGCATTCTTCGGTCGCATGTTCCACAAGCTTGTCCGACCCCTGACGTCGGAACTGCCGAGCTAGGCACCGATCTTATCTTCAGTTCGTGAGATCGAGGAACTGACCGGGCTCACGTTCGACTCCGTCATTCGGGACGGTGATATTCGCGACGCGGGGGCTCCACTCACCGCCGCCCTCGAGATCAACCCGGAGGACTTTCGTCGATCCTCAGGAAGAAGAAACCGCCAACAAAGAACTCGCCGGGGTGACAGCTAATACCGCCGAGCGCCTGAGCTGACTCGATAGGCTCTTCCCGGCTGGCTGGCTTGGTGATTCCCTTGTGCCGCTGACGAGGGAGGATCTGATGGTTGTAGCCTTGCCGATCCGGACGGACCTGAGCGCGGCGGAGCTGCGCGCCTTGGCGCGACGGGAGAAGGACCCGCGTGCCGCCTCGCGGATGTATGCCATCGCGCATGCACTGGAGGGGAAGAGCCGGGCCGAGGCGGCGCGGCTTTCTGGCATGGAGCGGCAGGCGCTGCACGATGCGGTGGTGCGCTACAATGCCGAGGGCTTGGCTGGGCTGCACGACCGGCCCAAGGGCCACGCCCGCCCAGTGCTGAGCGACGACGAGGGCGCCAGGCTCAAGCAGCTCGTGCTCGCCGGGCCCGACCTCGCCCGCCATGGCCGCACGGAGTGGACGCTGCCCTCTCTGGCCGAGGAGATCGCTCAGCGCTGGGGCAAGCGGCTGCACCCGGCCAGCCTGTCGCGGGTGCTCAGACGGCTGGGGCTCTCAAAACAGAAAACCCGGCCCCGCCACCCGCAGGCCAATGCCGAGGCGCAGGAGGCATTCAAAAAGGGGGCCTTGCCGAGGCCATAGCGGCAGCGCAGGAGGCCAACCCTTCTAAGCGCATCGAGCTATGGTTCGAGGACGAGGCGCGGGTGGGTCAGAAGGGACGCACCAGTCACCGCTGGTGGATCAAGGGTCAGCGCCCGCCGGGCCTGTGCGACAAGCGATTTGCCTCAACCTACATCTTCGCGGCCGTCGAGCCCGCCACCGGGGCCGAGGTGGCCCTTGTCCTGCCCACCGTGTCCACCGCCGCCATGAGCCGCTTCCTGGCCGAGCTGTCCGCCCAGATCGCCCCAGACGCTCACGCCGTGCTCGTGCTCGACCAGGCCGGCTGGCACGGGGCACGTGCTCTGGTCGTGCCGGACAACATCACCCTGGTGCCGCTGCCGCCTTACAGCCCCGAGCTCAATCCCGTGGAGCGGCTATGGCTTTACCTGCGCGAGCGGTATCTCTCGCACCGCCTGCTCGACGACCATGAGGCCGTCGTCGACGCATGCTGCCACGCCTGGACTGCCCTGACCCAGGAGCGCGGGCGCATCCAGTCCCTCACCAGCTACCCCTGGCTGCCATGCGTCAGATCATGAGCTGGCTGGTATCAGTCCTCGCCGCCCTCGGGCTCCGACAGGAGATGCCGGTCGAGGCCGTGCCGCTGCATCTTCTCGTAAAGGGTCTTCCGGCTCACGCCGAGGGTTCCGTAGACCGGTTTGAGGCGGCCGCCGCTCGCGGCGATGGCGGCGGCGATGATGCTGCGCTCGAAGGCCGCAACCCGGTCCGCCAGCCGCCCCGCCGCGGCGCCGCCCTCCTCCGCGCTCAACCAGTCGAGGCCGAGCACCCACCGTTCCGCGGCGTTGCGGAGTTCGCGAACGTTGCCGGGCCAGGCCCGGGCGGCAAGGTCGGCCAGCAGTTCGGGCGGGGGCGAAAGGTCCGGGCGGCCGTGTCGGGCGGCGGCCTCCCTCACGAGCTGAAGGAAGAGCACGGGAATGTCCTCGCGCCGTTCCGCCAGGGGCGGCAGACGGAGATGGGTGACCGCGAGCCGCCAATAGAGATCTTCGCGGAACTGGCCCTTGGCGACGAGGCCGACCAGATCCACCTTGGAGGTCGCGATGAACCGCACGT
>CADCUU010000079.1 GCA_902805995.1 uncultured Rubellimicrobium sp. | reverse complement strand
GTTCGGATAGAGGTACAGGTCAGCGACGTTCTTGATCGCGACATCCCCCACCGGCACGTCGGTGTAATACTCGGGACCGCCGCGCCCGCCCGCCTTGAAGGGCGCCGCCGCCGACAGGATGGGCAGGCCCTCGTTCTCGGTCCCCTGCATCATCTGGGCGATGTACCAGGCCTGCGCAATGCTGACGATCTGGACGGAGGGATCGTCTGCCACCAGCGCGAAGTAGCTGTGAAGCGGCGCCTCCGTGGTCCCCACAGCGCGGCGGATGTATTCGAGCGTCGCCTGATGCTCCTCCTCGACGGCGGCCAGCACGGCCTCGTCGCTCTCCACCGTGGGCGTGACCGTGCCGTCCTCGGCGCGCGTGAAGATCGGCCGCGCCTCGGACGTGTGGGACACGATCCGCCAGCCTTCGCCGTCCCGCTCCAGCAGCAGGTCGATCAGGCCCATATGGCTGCCCCAGAAGCCCGCCATCACGCCCGGCTTGCCGTTGATCGTGCCCGCCGTCGCGTCCACGCCCTCGGTCTCGGCGAAATCCTCGCCCGGAAACACGAGGTGCTGGTGCCCGGTCAGCACCACGTCGATCCCCTCGACCCCCGCAAGCGGGATCGCGGCGTTCTCCATGCCCGGCGTATGCTCCGAGGCACCGATCCCGGAATGGCAGAGCGCGATCACGATCTGCGCCCCTTCCTCGCGCATCCGGGGCACCCAGGCCTGCGCCGCTTCCACGATGTCGCGCGCCGTCACCCGTCCTTCGAGGTGCTGGCGGTCCCATTCCATGATCTGCGGCGGCGTGAATCCGATGATGCCGACCCGGATCGGAAGCTCGGTTCCCGCCCCATCCGTCACCGTCCGGTCGAGGATGACGTAAGGCGGCACCAGCGTCTCGTCCTGGTCAGGCGTGGCGCCCGCGGTGGTGGCGACGTTGGCGTTCACGAAGGGGAACTGCGCGCCGTCAATGGAATCAAGCAGGTAGTCGATCCCGTAGTTGAACTCGTGGTTGCCGAGCGTGGAGGCGTCGTAACCCAGCACGTTCATCGCTTCCACGACGGGGTGCATCAGCTCCCCCTCCACGCCCCGCTCGTAGGCGATGTAGTCGCCCATCGGATTGCCCTGGATCAGGTCTCCGTTGTCGAGGAGCAGCGCGTTCCCCGCCTCCGCCCGCACCTGCTCGATCAGCGAGGCGGTCCGCGCAAGGCCCGCCGTGTCCATCGGCGCGTCGGCGTAATAGTCATAGGGAACGACATGGACGTGGAGGTCCGTCGTCTCGATGATGCGCAGATGCGCCTGACCCTCCTGCGCCCGGACGGCAAATGGATGAAGGACGGCGACCGCGCCGGTTCCCGCAAGGAACCCGCGGCGGCTGATGCGGA
>CADCUU010000078.1 GCA_902805995.1 uncultured Rubellimicrobium sp. | reverse complement strand
CTCGTACCTGCGGTCCAACGACCTGATCTACGGGCCTGCGATCCGGTCCTACATGATGGGCCAGACGCCGCCGGCCTTCGACCTCCTGTACTGGAACGGCGATTCGACGAACCTGCCCGCGGCCATGGCCATCGAATATCTGCGCGGCCTGTGCCAGAGCGACCGCTTCGCCACCACCGGCTACCCCATCGCGGGCGAGACCGTGCACATCGGGGATGTGAAGGTCCCGCTTTGCGGTATCGCCTGCGAGACCGACCACATCGCGGGCTGGAAGTCGTCCTATCGCGGCGTCCAGAAGATGGGCTCCTCGGACAGGACCTTCATCCTGTCCGAGTCAGGCCACATCGCCGGGATCGTGAACCCGCCGTCCAAGGGCAAGTATGGCCACTGGGTGAATAAGGAGCTTGCCCTCACGCCCGAGGACTGGCTCCAGGCGGCGGAGAAGCACAAGGGAAGCTGGTGGGCGCGCTGGGGCGAGTGGCTGGGCGGGCGGTCGGGCCCCATGATTCCCGCGCGCGAGCCGGGCGACGCGGCCCATCCGCCGATCGCGCCGGCGCCTGGAACCTATGTCACGGCGGTGCCTGCCCTCTGACCCTGCGGCAATCGCGCGCAGTTTTCTGCATTGCAGAGAAAAAGCTTGAATTGCTGCGCTGCAGCATCCATCTTGCGGCCATCGAACGCCGGGGGCGCTTCCCCGACTCTACCCCGAAAGGACGCCTGAGATGGCCAACACCGATTACGCCCAGATGCTCAAGGACATGATGGGCAACTTCCCCGTCGACACCTCCTCCGTGGAGAACCTGGCCAAGTCGCAGGCCGCCCTTGCCGAGAAGATGTCCTCCGTGGCCATCGAAGCCGCCCAGAAGTCGACCGACCTGTCGGCCCGCTGGATGCAGGACACCCTTTCCAAGCTGTCGGGCATGACCGTCGCCAAGGCCGAGCCCGCGGATTACGCCAAGTCGGTCACCGACTTCATGACCCAGTCGGCCGAATCCGCCGCCGAGCACATGGCCGCCTTCGCGGACATCGCCAAGCGCGTGCAGACCGAGACGCTGGAGCTGCTGATGGCCGCCGGCAAGGACATGACCGAGGACATGACCGCCGCCGCCCGCAAGGCCGGCACCGAGATGACCAAGGTCGCCCAGAACGCGACGACGGCCGCCTCCAAGGTGACCTCGACCTCGACCAACGTCTGATCCCCTGGGGGATCTCCGCCGCTCCGGCCCTCCTCCGGGCCGGGCGGATCTTGTGGGCGGGCCTTCGCGGGTCCGCCCTTTCTTTTCCCTTGGGGCGGGCCTAGGCTCTGTGCAGGCGCAGAAACCTGGGGAGCCACGATCATGCCCGACACCAACAAGCCGCTCCTCATCAAGCGCTACGCCTCGCGCAGGCTCTACAACACCGAGACCAGCGACTACGTGACGCTTGAGGACATCGCGCTGTTCATCCGGCAGGGCCGCGACGTGCAGATCGTGGACCTCAAGTCCGGGGACGACCTGACCCGGCAGTACCTCCTCCAGATCATCGCGGAGCATGAGAGCCGGGGCGAGAACGTCCTGCCGACCGACGTGCTGACCTCGCTCGTGCGCAGCTACACGACGCAGGCGGCGACCGTGGTGCCGCAGTTCCTCGCCGCGAGCTTCGAGATGCTGCGCGAGGGTCAGTCCAAGATGATGGACCAGATGACCAAGGCCAATCCCATGGCCAAGCTTCCGGGCTTCGAGGCGATGCGCGCCCAGCAGGAGGCGTTCTTCAAGGCGATGACGGGCGGCTTCGCGGGCGGCTCGGGCCCGGCGAAGGACGAGGACGAGACGCCCAAGAAGCGGTAACCCCTGAATGCGTATTCTGCGTCAATGGGACGCAAACCGAGGCAAAGGTCGGAGGGGCGTGACCCCGGCCCTTAGGCCGGAGCCAAGCCCCTGAGGGTCGTCACGCCACTTCCGCGAACACCTTGTCCAGCGCGCGGCCGAGCTTGGTGAACATCTCGTCCATCTGGCCTTCGGTCATGATGAACGGGGGGGCGAGCACGATGGACTGGCCGAGCGGGCGGCAGATCAGACCCTGATCGGTGCAGGCGTTGGCGATGCGCTCGCTCACCGACAACTTGCTGTCGAAGGGGCGCTTGGTGGCCTTGTCGGCCACGGCCTCCAGCGCGCCCATGAGGCCCACGCCGCGCCATTCACCGATGTTCGGGTTCTCCGCGAGCTTGGCCATGCCGGCCTGGAACCTGGGCGTCAGGCGCTTCACGTTGTCCGCGAGGCCTTCGTTCATCACCACGTCGATGGCTTTGAGCGCGATGGCGCAGCCCACCGGGTGGCCCGAGGCTGTGAAGCCGTGGGGGAACTCCTCGATCGCCTCGGAGGCGCGCTGGAGGCGGTCGTCGAGCTCCGGCCCCAGGATGACAGCGCCCATGGGGAAGAAGCCGGCGGTCAGGTTCTTGGAGGAGATGATCGCGTCCGGCATGAAGTCGAACGTTTCGCAGCCCCAGGTGTTGCCGGTTCGGCCGAAGCCGGTGATGACCTCGTCGGAGATGACCGGGATGCCGTACTTGCGAAGGACCGGGATCACCGCCTGGAAGTAGCCCTTTGACGGCACGATCACCCCGCCCGCGCCCATGACGGGTTCCGCCACGAAGCCCGCGATGGTGTCGGCGCCTTCGCGCAGGATGGTCTCCTCCAGCTCCGCCGCCATGCGTTGCGTGAACTGCTCCTCGGTCTCTCCCTCGGCTCCGTTCTTCCAGTAGTGGGGGCAGGAGAGGTGGAGGAAGCCGGGCAGGGGCAGGCCGAAGACCGAATTGTAGGGCTTGCCGGTCATGGAAGCGGAGACGGCGGTGACGCCGTGATAGGCGTTCACGCGGGTCAGGATCTTGCGCTTCTGAGGGTTCCCCTCGGAGGCGTGGATGAACCAGAGCATCTTGACGAGGGTGTCGTTCGCCTCCGACCCGGAATTCGTGTAGAACACCTTGCCATGCTCGAACGGGGACACCTCCACGAGCTTTTCGGACAGCATCACCGTCTGGTCGCTGATGCGGCCGAAGAAGGCGTGGTAGCCGGGGAAGCGGGCGTACTGGTCCTGCGCGGCCTTGATGAGGCCTTCATGGTCGAAGCCCGCCACCATGTTCCAGAGGCCGGAATTCGCGTCGAGGTATTCGCGGCCATGCACGTCGTAGACGTAGGGGCCCTTGCCATGGGTCAGGACGACGGCGCCGCGTTGCTTGACGCTGGGCAGGTCGGTGAAGCCGTAGAAGGTGGCGGCGTCGGCGCGCGCCTCCCAGCTGTTCGGGCTTACGTCGTTCATGGCGGCTCCTCTCGTGTTTCCCCTTTCTACCCCGAGGGACGCGCCGCGAACAACGCGCCCGTTCGGTCCGTTCCCGCGAAAGCGCGCAAGAGGCTTGCGCGGTTCTCCCGCGCCGCGCAATGGCTTTGCGGCACTGGGCGCCCTCAGACGCCGAGCCTGTCGCGCAACCCGTACCATGTCATGGCGAGGGTCAGGAGCGGCGCGCGGGCCAGGGCGCCGCCGGGGAAGCGCGGGGTGGGCAGGAGCGACATCGCGTCGAAGCGGCCGGCCTGGCCCAGCACCGCCTCGGCCATGGCGCGGCCCGAGATGCCGGCGAGTGCGACGCCGTGGCCCGAGAAGCCGCCGGCCGACAGGATGTTGGGCGCGACCCGGAGGAGGAGGGGCAGGCGCGTCATGGTGATGCCGAGCGTGCCGCCCCAGACATGGTCGATCCGCGCGCCGGTGAGCTGCGGGAAGAGGTCGGCGAGGCGGCGGCGGAGCGGCCCGGCGATGTCCGTGGGAAAGCCCAGGCCGTAGCTTTCGCGGCCGCCGAAAAGGAAGCGGCGATCCTCGGAGAAGCGGTAGTAGTTCACCACGAACTTGCTGTCGGCGACGGCGATGTCTTGGGCGAGGATGTCGGTCCAGCGGTCGCCCAGCGGCTCGGTCGCGCCGATGAAGCTGTTGATCGGCATGGTGCGGGCGGCGACCTGGGGTTCGAGGTCCGGCATGTAGCCGTTGCCGGCGAGGATGACGTGGTCGGCCTTGAGGTCGCCGTCCTTGGTGCGGAGCGTGGCGGGCTGGCCCTTCTCGATGCCGAGGACGATGGAGCCTTCGTGGAACACGGCGCCTGCGGACTCGGCGGCTTTCGCCAGTGCGAGGGCGTAGCGCAGGGGGTGGATGTGGCCCGCGCCGTGGTCGAGGGCGCCCGCCACGTAGCGGGGCGACTTGACGAGGTCGCGGAAGCGGGCGCCGTCCATCAGTTCGATCTGCGGGTAGTCGTAGCGGGCGGCGAGGAGGTCGGCGTTCGCGCGGGTCTCCCGCTCCTCGGCGGCGGAGTATTCGCCGTGGGCTACGCCGGGCTTGTAGGCGGCTTCCGGGGCGTGGTCGGCGATGAAGTCGCGGAGCTGGCGCTTGCCCTCTTCGCAGATGTCCCAGACGGCGCGGGCGGCGTCGCGGCCGATCCTCGATTCGAGCTTGGACTGGTGCCAGTTGGTGCCGGTGCCGACCTGACCGCCGTTGCGGCCCGAGGCGCCCCAGCCGACGCGGTGCGCCTCCAGCACGACGGGCTTGAGGCCGCGTTCCGCCAGGGTCTTGGCGGCCCAGAGGCCGGTGTAGCCCGCGCCGACGACCGCCACGTCGGCGCGATGGGAGCCCTTGAGCGGTGCCCGGGGGCCGGGGGCCTGGGCGGAGCTTGCGTACCAGGAGGCCGGGTAGGCGCCGGGGACCGGGTCGTTCCGGGTGAGGGGGTCGCGGGGCATCAGACGTTGAGCAGGAGATGCTCCCGCTCCCAGGGGCTGATGACCTGGAGGAATTCCTCGTTCTCCGTGCGCTTCACGATGGAGTAGACCCGGGCGAAGTCCTCGCCCAGCACGGAGTGGAGTTCGGTGGCGTCCTCGAAGAGGTCGAGGGCGTCGGAGAGCGAGTAGGGGATCTCGTCCTCGGACTTGTAGGCGTCGCCTTCGAACATGGAGCGGGCGGGGGTCTGCTGGACCATGCCGAGGTAGCCGCAGGCCAGCGAGGCCGCGATGCAGAGGTAGGGGTTGCAGTCCATCCCGGCGAGGCGGTTCTCGATGCGGCGCGCCTCGGGCGTGGAGACGGGGACGCGAAGGCCGGTGGTGCGGTTGTCGCGGCCCCATTCGAGGTTGATGGGGGCCGCGTGGCCGCGCACGTAGCGGCGGTAGCTGTTCACGTAGGGCGCCATGACCGCGATGGAGGCGGGCATGTGCCGCTGGAGGCCGCCGATGAAGTTGAGGAATTCGGGCGTTTCCTCGCCGTTCGGGCCGGTGAAGATGTTGCGGCCCGTGCCGTCGAGCACCGAGTGGTGGACGTGCATGGCGGAGCCGGGCTCGCCCTCGATGGGCTTGGCCATGAAGGTGGCGAAGCAGTCGTGCTTGAGGGCGGCCTCGCGGATCAGGCGCTTGAAGTAGAAGACGTCGTCGGCGAGGCGGATCGGGTCGCCGTGGCGGAGGTTGATCTCCAGCTGGCCGGCGCCGCCTTCCTGGGTAATGCCGTCGATCTCGATCCCTTGGATTTCGGCGTATTCGTAGATGTCGTCGATGACGGGGCCGTATTCGTCCACGGCAGTCATGGAATAGGCCTGGCGGGCGGCGGCGGGGCGGCCCGTGCGGCCCATCATGGGCGTGATCTCCTTGGCGGGGTCCACGTTCTTGCCGACGAGGTAGAACTCCATCTCCGGGGCGACGATGGGGGTCCAGCCGCGGGCGCGGTAGAGGTCCACCACGCGGCGGAGCACGTTGCGGGGAGACATGCCGATGGGGTTGCCCTGGAGGTCGTAGGCGTCGTGGATGACCTGGAGCGTGCCGTCCGCCGCCCAGGGGGCCGCGGTCGCGGTGTCCATGTCGGGACGCAGGACCATGTCGGGTTCGGTGAAGCCGTCGGTCGCGGCCTCGGCCCAGTCGCCGGTGATGGTCTGGAAGAAGATGGAGTTGGGCAGGTGGAAGTACTGCTGCCGTTCCCATTTGGCGGCAGGGACGGCCTTGCCGCGCGCGATGCCGGGGAAGTCGGCGATGACGCATTCCACCTCGTCGAGGCGATTGACGTCGAGATAGGCGCGGGCGGCGGCGGGGATGCGGTCGAGCCAGGTCATGCCGCGGCCCTTTCCTTGAAGAAGCGGGCGATCTGGTCGGCGAGGCGGGCATCGTCCACGGGGGCGGCGAGGCTGGCCTTGGCGGCGTCGAGGAGCGGGTCGGGGACGAGGCCGCGCCCGCGCTTGTCGATGAGGTCGCCGAGGAAGGGGCCGGAGAATTCGGGGTGGGCCTGGACGGTGAAGGCCCAGGGGTTGTCCTTGCCGTAGACGAGGGCCGCGTTGGCGCAGAAGGGGGAGGTGGCGAGGACCTCGGCGCCTTCGGGCTTTTGCGTCACCTGATCCTGGTGCCAGGCGTTGAGGGCTATGGTTTCGCCGCCCCAGTCGTATTCGGTGCGGCCGACGGACCAGCCGCCGGGGAACTTCTCCACCCTTCCGCCGAGGGTCTGGGCGATGATCTGGTGGCCGAAGCAGACGCCCACGAGGGGGACGCCCGCCTCCTCGATGTCGCGGATGAGCTGTTCGAGCGGGGGGATCCAGGGGTGATCCTCGTAGGCGCCGTGGCGGGAGCCGGTGATGAGCCAGCCTTCGGCGTCGTGGGGACCCTGGGGGAATTCGCCATCCACGACGGCGAAGGTGCGGAAGTCGAAGCCGCGATCCCTGAGCAGCGTCTGGAACAGGTCGGGGTAGTTGCCATGGATGGGCCGAAGCGCGTCGGGCGCGTGGCCGGTTTGCAGGATTCCGATGAGCATGGGGCTCTCTGATTGGGGTGTGAAAGGCCTACGCCCGGACCCGGGGGGGTCGTCAAGCCCCCGGGGTGGGACGCAAGGTCAGGGACGGTGCGTCACGGCTCGCTCGGGTGGGCCTGGGCCGGTGAGCTTGGGTCGGTGAGCTTGGGCCGGTGGGCCTGGGGAGGGGCGCGTGCGCGACGCGCGGCGGCTGGGTCTTTGCGGCGGCTTCTGGGGCGGTTGCGCCCGCAGGAGTTGTCGCCTCCCAGGTGGCAGGGGGCCCGCGCCTGCCGTTCAAAGAACTCTCGGCCGAGGAGCCTTTCTTCCGTTAGGAAGCCCCGGGCATGGATGGCCGTGGTGGTCCCGAAGCGCGGCCGGCCGTCCGGGGCCGCGATCGGGAAAGCGGGGCGCCCCGGGCCAGTCCTGCCGGCGCTGGCGTCCGCCTGCTCTGAGGTGTTGGACGGGCCGGGAGGGGTGGCGTAGGGCGGTGCTTCCGGGTGGGAGAGTGGCCCTGAAAGGTTAAGGAAGTCTGACCCCAACGAACGGTGGACGTGGGGGTTGCGCAACGCCCTTGGTGCGGGGCGGCGAGCCTAGGGGGCGAGGGCTGCGCCGGAGGGTCAGGCCTCATCGCCCTGGATCGCGACCGCGATGTCGGTGGCGGTGGCGAGGAGGACGAAGGCGAGGGCGGCGTTGGCCCCTTGGCGGTGGGGGTTGTCGGGGCGCAGCGCGGGGAGGAGCGTTGCGATGTCCACGAGGTCGCCCGCGACGCGGGTCCAGACAAGGCGGACGGGCTTCTCGGCCGCGAGGAGGGCCACGCCGGTCGCCACTTCGCGCGCGCCGTAGGCCTGGATGATCTGGTCGAAGACGGGCGCGCCCGTGCGGCGGCGGATGGAGCCGGGGGCGATCAGCTCGGCGGCGCCGAGGGCGAGGGAGAACCAGCCGAGGCCCCGGGCGAGGGTGCG
>CADCUU010000077.1 GCA_902805995.1 uncultured Rubellimicrobium sp. | reverse complement strand
GGAGGACGACGCAGAAGGGCTCGTGGTCGTAGCGGGATTCAAGCGCGGCGTGGATGGCTTGGGGGTCGCCCTTGACGTAGCAGGACGCGAGGATGCCGCGGTTTACCGGGACGAGGTGCGGCGTGAACAGGATGCGCACGTCGCGGCCCGCGAGGCGGGAGAACTCCTGGTCGAACTCGCCTAGGTGGCGGTGCTTGCCGCCCTGGGAGTAGCCCATGACGTCCTCGGAGCGCTCCGCGAAGAGCATGTTTTCCTTGAGGGAGCGACCCGCGCCGGAGATGCCGTTCTTGAGGTCGCAGACGATGTCGTCGAGGTCGATGAGCCGGTTCTCGATGAGCGGGCGGAGGGCGAACTGGACGGTGGCGGCGTTGCAGCCGGTTCCCGCCACGAGGCGGGCCGTGCGGATCTGGTCGCGGTAGAATTCGGTCAGGCCGTAGACGGCCTCGGGCTGAAGCTCGGGCGCGACATGGTCGGCGCCGTACCAGGACTTGTACCCCTCGGGCGTGAGGCGGAAGTCGGCGCCGAGGTCCACGACCTTGAGGGTGGGCGGCAGCTCCTTGACGAGGGCCTGGCTCAGCCCGTGGGGAAGCGCCACGAAGGCGAGGTCGATGGCGGCGAAGTCCACCTCTCCGATCGTCGTCAGCGTGGGGAGGTCGAGGTGGCGCAGATGGGGAAAGACCTGGGCCATCGCCTGCCCCGCCTTGCGGTCGGCGGTGAGTGCGGCGATCCGCAGCGACGGGTGAGTGGCAATGAGACGGACAAGCTCCGCCCCGGTGTAGCCCGAAGCGCCGAGGATGGCGACATTGGCGGTCATGCGGTCCCCCTGTTGGTCAGGGGGCATGTACGGCCCCCGCGTCCCCTGCGCAATCGGGCGGGGTGTCGCGGAGGCCGGGTTTTCGGTGGAACGGAGCCTTAGCCGGTGGGCTGGCCGCCTTCCTCTTCCTCGAACATCTCCGCCGCGACGGCGCCGGTGGCGGACAGGCGGACGGTGTTCCCGTTTACGGCCGCGACAAGGGCGAGGGGGATGTAGTGGTGATGGCCTTCGTGCTGGCCCTCTCCGCTGTCCCTCTTGGTGAGCTTGATGCGGTCGCCTTCGACGCCGTCGACGATGCCGACATGGACATCGTCGGCGCCGATCACCTCGGCATGTTCCTTGATCTGGCTGGCATCGGCCATGTCGCTATCCTTCCGTGGCGGGACCGCTTCGTGCGGCTGCCACGACAGCTAGGGGCGAAGCGGGCCTTGGCCAGTGGGGAACCCTGGCCGTGATGTCAGGTGGGGGGCGCCCAGGGGTTCGGTTGGGCTGGGCTGGGCGGCGGGGCGGGTCTGGCGCCGCGCTCCTCCCGCGCCGCGTCGCGCAGGAGGCGCAGGCCGTAGAGGCCGAGCGGGAGGAGGAACAGGATCGGGGCGATCTGGGCGGCGATGGGCAGGGGCTCGCCCGGGGGCGGCGGGGTGGCGTTGCGGCCGAGGACGAGAAGGCCGACGTTCCAGAACGCGTGGAGAAGGATCACCGGCCAAATGGAGCCCATGCGGAGCCGCAGGCCCAGCAGGAGGAGGCCCAGCATCGTCGCGGCCACGCTCTGGAGGAGAGCGAGCCGCAGGTGGCCCGTGACCGCGACGTTGAGGACGTGGACCGCGCCGAACAGCATGCTCGTGATGAGGGCGGCGGGCCAGAGGGACAGGCGGTCGCGAAGGCCGGAGTAGAGGAAGCCGCGGAACATCAGCTCCTCGGAGAGGCCCACTAGCAGCATGTTGGCGAGGATGATGGCGACGAGGCCGGGCGGCGGCGGGCCGGTGACGGCGATGAGCGTGGCGGTCAGGAGAAGGTAGAGCCCTGGGAGCCAGAGGAGGCGCCATGTGCCGGGCCGGGGTTGGCGGAAGCCCAGGCCCTTCCAGCGCAGGAGAAGAGCCGCGAGGCCGAGCGCGATCGCGGCCATGGCGGGCTGTGGGAGGACCGCGCGGGTGACGGCGTCCTGGAGGCTCGTGGGCGCGGGGCCGGGGCCGCCCACGAGGGCGTTGACGAGAAGCCAGAGGACCAGAAGGGCAAATGCGGCGAGGGGTCGCCTCATGCGGCCTGGAACTCGATGGGCCGACGGAGGAACTGGGTGGCGCGGTCCGAGACCTGACGCGGCTTGCCGGAGGTAAGGAATAGCGACTCGGTCCCCGGGCCGACCATGTTGGGGCGGCGCTGGAGGTAGTCGGCGAGGGAGTCGGCCACGAGGTTGGGCTGCGACAGGACGCGCACCTCGGGGCCGAGGGCGTTGCGGAAGGCCTGCTCCACCAGCGGATAATGCGTGCAGCCGAGGATGGCGGCGTCGGGTTCGGGCATCTTGCGGCGGAGCGCGTCCACATGGGCGCGGACCAGGGTTTCGGCGAGGATCATGTCCCCGTCCTCGATGGCGTCGACCACGCCGCCGCAGGCCTGGGATTCCACGTCAACGCCGATGGCGCGGAACGCGAGCTCCCGCTGGAAGGCGCGGGAGGCGACGGTGGCGGGCGTGGCGAAGAGCGCGACATGCTTTACGGCGACCTCGCGCGGGGGGGAGTTGTCGCCCCATTCGCGTTCGGTCAGCGACTCTATCAGCGGGACGAAGACGCCGAGGACGCGCTTGTCGCGGGGAACCCAGGATTCCTGCATCCGGCGGAGCGCGGCGGCGGAGGCGGTGTTGCAGGCGAGGATCACGAGGTCGCAGCCGGCGGCGAAGAGCTTTTCGGTAGCAGTGGTGGTGAGGGCGTAGATGTCATTCGCGGTGCGGACGCCGTAGGGGGCATGGGCGTTGTCGCCGTAATAGACGATGGGGAGGTCGGGCAGCCTGCGCCGCACCGCGTCGAGAACCGTCAGCCCACCCAGGCCGCTGTCGAAGATGCCCACTGCCATCGTGCCGATCCCTGCCTTCTTTGGTCATGGACCAGGGCGACAAGGGCCTGGGTCCTTTGGGAACAGGCATAGGTCGGCTTGCGGGGGAAATCCATAATCTCCGGGAGCCCTGCCCTACGGCGGGCAGGACTGCGGCTACGGGAGGTTGGCCGTGCGGTCACGATGGGGGTGACGCCGGGTGTGCCGAGAGCGCCCCGGGGCGGTGAAAGTCGGACTGCGGCAGGTCTGGGTGGCAGTTCGGCTGATCTGCCTTCGATAGGGTCGGTGCCGGCCGAGACTGATTCGGCCGTGGCCGGATCGGCTTGGGGTTCGTGGTGAAACTGGGCGGCGAGGTGGCGACGAGTGGTCTGAAACGCAAGAAACTGGGCAGATCAGGGGGCTGATCGGAAAAAATGCGCGCATTCCTTTGCGCCCGCCGCATCCAGGACATAGCTGCATGCTAGTGTATCGCCCGGAGCCGGAGCGAGGGAGAGGTATGGACTGGGACAAGCTGCGCATCTTCCACGCCGTCGCGGATGCGGGAAGCCTCACCCATGCCGGGGACAGCCTTCATCTGAGCCAGTCCGCCGTGAGCCGGCAGATCCGGTCGCTGGAGGAAAGCCTGGGCACCACCCTTTTCCATCGTCACGCGCGGGGGCTGATCCTGACCGAGCAGGGCGAGCTTCTATTCGAGGCGACGCGGTCGATGAACAAGCGGCTGGAGGCCGCCGCCGCGCGCATCCGCGACAGCGAGGAGGAGGTGCTGGGCGACCTCCGCGTGACGACGACGCTGGCCTTCGGAACGCTCTGGCTCGCGCCGCGGCTGCCGAAGCTTTATGAGCGCTACCCGGACCTGCGGATCGACCTCATGCTGGAGGAGCGGGTGCTGGACCTGCCCATGCGCGAGGCCGACGTGGCGATCCGCATGAAGGAGCCGTCGCAGGCCGACCTCATCCGCAAGAAGCTCATGGGGATCCGGCTCGCGCCCTATGCCTCGATCACCTATCTGGAGCGGTCGCCGCCGCTCGAGCGGATCGAGCAGATTGCGAGCCACCGGGTCATCACGCAGGGGCCGAGCTCGCCGCAGGTGACGGCGGGGGCGAGCCTTGCGCAGGAGCTGATGCGGCACGAGCCGCAGAGCCTGCTGACGATCAACAACTACTTCGGCGTTCTTCAGGCGACGCTGAACGACCTCGGCGTCGGGATTTTGCCGGACTATGTCACGGAAGACTTTCCGCAGCTTGTGCGGGTGCTCCCTGAGGTCGTGTCGGGCGAGGTGCCGGTGTTCCTGGCCTACCCCGAGGAGCTTCGCCAGTCCAAGCGGGTCACGGTGTTCCGCGACTTTGTGCAGGAAGAGGTGATCGCCCATCGCCGTCGGATCCGCGACGCGGTGGCGTGACAACCTTGGGTTGAGGCATGCAAGGAATGCATGTCAGGTATGCTGATAGCGTTCACGTTTGCGACTTGATGATGCCGCATTCGCCCACTAATTGAGCGGTCGAAGCGGATGACGCCTCGCGCTCATCATCTTCAACCTCCCTGTTGGACTTAGCCGGGCCATTGTGCCCGGCTTTTTTTTGCCCGGACGGTGCTGACTGGCCTCATTCGATTGGGGGAGTCACTCCAGCCGGGGCGGGTCAGCTTCCCTCGCCGTCCAGCAAATCGACGATGGCGGCCAGCGCCTCGACCGCGGCCGGGGACAGGGCGTCGGGGTCGGCGGGGAACTCCACCATCACGGGGCGACCTTGGGGATGCTTGAGCCGTGCCTCGGCTAGGCGTTCGGCGGGGGTGTCAGGCGTCAGGCCGCCCAAGGGTTCGGGCGTGGGATCGGCGGTGCCGAGGAACCGTGGGCGGACCGGATCGGGTGCGGGCGTGATCCCCTCGGGCCGAAGTGCCTGACCCTCGGTCGATCCGTCACCGCTCATCCATTCCCCCTCGCCTCGAATCGTCTTCCTGGCCGACTCGTCTTCCTTATTGTCTCGCAGGAACTTATGGAGCCGTAAACCACGCGAGGCCCCCCATGCGCACTGAACCCGAGATCACCTCCGAGCTGGTCGCGGCTCATGGCATCAAGCCGGATGAGTACGAAAGGCTGCTCGGCATCATCGGGCGCGTGCCCACCTTTACCGAGCTTGGCATCTTTTCGGCCATGTGGAACGAGCACTGTTCCTACAAGTCCTCCAAGCGCTGGCTGCGGACGCTGCACACGACCGGGCCCCAGGTCATCTGCGGGCCGGGGGAGAATGCGGGCGTCGTGGACCTAGGCGACGGTCAGGCCCTCGTCTTCAAGATGGAGAGCCACAATCACCCGTCCTACATCGAGCCCTACCAAGGCGCGGCGACGGGCGTGGGCGGCATCCTGCGGGACGTGTTCACCATGGGGGCGCGGCCCATCGCGGCGATGAACGCGCTGTCCTTTGGCGAGCCGTCGCATCCGAAGACCAAGCGGCTCCTGTCCGGGGTCGTGGAGGGAGTGGGCGGCTACGGCAACGCCTTCGGGGTGCCCACGGTCGGGGGCGAGGTGCGATTCCACCGGGCCTATAACGGCAACTGCCTCGTGAACGCCTTTGCCGCTGGGTTGGCGCAGGCGGATTCGATCTTCTACTCGGCGGCTTCGGGCGTGGGGATGCCGGTCGTGTATCTGGGCGCGAAGACCGGGCGCGACGGGGTGGGCGGCGCGACCATGGCCTCGGCGGAGTTCGACGACACCATCGAGGAGAAGCGCCCGACCGTGCAGGTCGGCGACCCCTTCACCGAAAAGCGCCTCATGGAGGCCTGCATGGAGCTGATGGCCTCCGGCGCCGTTATCTCCATTCAGGACATGGGCGCGGCGGGGCTGACCTGTTCGGCCGTGGAGATGGGGGACAAGGGCGGGCTTGGCATCCGGCTCGACCTCGACCGCGTGCCGGTGCGCGAGACGGGCATGACCGCCTACGCAATGATGCTGTCGGAGAGCCAGGAGCGGATGCTCATGGTGCTGAAGCCCGAAAAGGAGGCCGAGGCGCGGGCGATCTTCGACAAGTGGGATCTCGACTTCGCCATCGTGGGTGAGACGATCCCGGAGGACAGGTTCCTCATCATGCTCGGGGGCGAGGTGAAGGCGGATCTGCCGCTGTCGCAGCTGTCGTCCTCCGCGCCGGAATATGACCGGCCCTGGGTGCCGACCCCTGCCCCGGCTGCGCTGCCCGCGATCCCGGAGATCGGAGCGGTCGAGGCGCTGCGGCGGCTGCTGGCGGACCCGAACCACGCCTGGAAGGGCTGGGTCTGGCAGCAGTACGACAGCCAGGTGGGCGGCGACACGGTGCGGCGGCCGGGGATGGGCGCGGGCGTCGTACGGGTGCACGGGACGGGCAAGGCCGTGGCCTTCACCTCGGACGTGACGCCGCGCTACGTGAAGGCGAACCCGCTGGAGGGCGGACGGCAGGCCGTGGCCGAAGCGTGGCGGAACCTCGTGGCGGTGGGCGCGCGGCCCTTGGCGGCAACGGACAACCTCAACTTCGGGAACCCGGAGAAGCCCGAGATCATGGGGCAGTTCGTGGGCGCGATCCAGGGGATCGGCGAGGCCTGCCGGGCGCTCGACTTCCCCATCGTGTCGGGGAACGTGAGCCTATACAACGAGACGGACGGGAGCGCGATCCTGCCCACGCCGACCATCGGCGGCGTCGGGCTGCTCGCGTCGCTCGACGAGGTCATTGCGGGGCCGGCCCGCGACGGTGACGTGCTGGTCCTGATCGGGGAGACACGGGGGCATCTCGGCCAGTCGGCGCTGCTCGCGGCGCTGGGGATCGAGGCCGGGGACGCGCCGCCGGTGGATCTGGATGCGGAGCGGCGAAATGGGGAGCTTGTTCTGCGTGTCAGGCCGCTGATCGGGGCGGCGACGGACCTGGCGGATGGGGGCCTTGCCCTTGCGGCGTTCGAGATGGCCGAGGCGGCGGGCCTGGGCGCGGTGCTGGAGGCGGGCGACCTGCCCACGCTCTTTGGCGAGGATCAGGCGCGTTACCTGCTCGCGGTTGGGGCGGAGAACGTCGAGGGAATCCTCACGGCGGCGGGTGAGGATGCGGTGACCGCGACGGTCGTCGGACGGATCGGCGGGGCGGAAATTCGGCTGGGCTGGGAGGCCGCCGCGATGGCGGATCTTGTCGGCCAGTGGCACGCGGCGTTCGAGCGGGAGTTGGTGTAGGGCAAGCTTTCGGCGTGGATGGAGCGGGCGCCTGAGGGGCTGACCCCTGCCCTACGGGGCTTATGTCACAGGCCGGGGCTTAGGCTGCATTGCCTGCCCCTGGTCCGCTTGCGACCCCCTGGCCTCGCTCCTACATTGTGGAAAAGGCAGGGAGACCCAACATGGCCATGCAGGCCCGGGACATCGAGAACCTGATCCGGGAGGCCTTTCCGCAGGCCCGGATCTCCATCACCGACCTTGCGGGGGACGGTAATCACTACGCGGCCGAGGTTGTCGACGAAAGCTTCCGGGGCATGAACCGGGTGCAGCAGCAGCGGGCCGTCTATGCCGCGCTGAAGGGACGCATGGACGGCCCGAACGGGGAGCTGCATGCCCTCGCCCTGACGACCAAGGCGCCGGAATGACCGACGGGCTGGACGCGATCGGAGAGGCTGCGGGCCGCGTGGTCGCAGAGGCTGGCGAGGCGGCGTTCGCCTTGGCCGACCTGATGCAGAATGCCGTCTGGATGGGCCGGGAGGCCCCTGATCAACACAAGGCGGGCCAGACCCGCATCGACACCGAGGAAGGACCACAGGATGACCGCCGCGCTGGATGATATCCGCCAGACCGTCACGAGCAACGATGTCGTGCTCTTCATGAAGGGCACTAAGCACATGCCGCAATGCGGCTTCTCCTCGCGGGTGGCGAGCGTGCTGAACTACATGGGCGTGGAGTTCCAGGACGTGAACGTCCTGGCCGACCCGGAGATTCGGCAGGGGATCAAGGATTTCTCGGACTGGCCGACGATTCCGCAGCTTTACGTCAAGGGCGAGTTCGTCGGCGGCTGCGACATCATCACCGAGATGACCCTGTCGGGCGAGCTCGACGCGCTGCTGGAGAAGAACGGCATCGCCTACGACAAGGCTAAGGCCGAGGAGATCCGGTCCGCCAACGGCTGAGAGGCACGCGGACCACAGAGTCTCGGCAGGATTGCAACAGGTTCGGTCGGCTGCGAGGTCGTCCAACCCCTTCGGCTGGAAGGGTTTTCCGCTGCGTGGTTAGCTATGCCGACTGCTGCCACGGTTGACTGGACCCTGAATTGAATGATCCGGCCCCGCCCGCGCTGTGCGGCGCCCTGCCCTTCGCGGCGGGTGGGTGGTCCGGTGCCGTCCGACCTGCCCCATGTCCACTCTGCTGAACCTCCTGCTGAGCCTTGGCTTCGCCGCCGCGGTGGCGGGAGCGATCCATGTCTGGCGGACTCAGCTTGAGGGGGCGCGACGGGAGGGCATGCAGGCCCTCGCGGCCCGGCGCGGCTGGGCGCTGACCGTCACGGGCGAAGGGCTGGGACGCGTGGGCACGCTTCGGATCGTGCCGCGCGGCGGGCTGCCCTGGATCGCCGAGGTTCGCCCCAAGCCAGGCCGGACGAGCGGCTTCGTCACCGACTACGAGGCCGCGGAGCCGCGCTGGCCGGAGGGGACCCTGATCCTGATCGCGGCTGAGTGCGACTTTGCCGACGAAGTCGGCGACGGACCGGCGAGGCGCAAACAGGCGCTGCAGGACCTGCTCGGCGCAAATCTGGCTCGCATGTCGGACAAGCTGTCGCTGATCGAGGCCCCGGCCGGGATGACCGTCCTAGCTGACATGGCGCCGCAGAGGCGCGTCGACCTCCAGACCGTGGGCCGAGCGCTTCAGGGCTGGACGCCGCTGGCCAAGGGCGCTCGCGGAGTGCCGGTTCTGATCCTGTCGCCTGCGGGGATGCACCTCCGGCTTCGCCAGGGACTGAAGCGGCCGGAGCAGATGGAGCGGTTCCTTGACCTCGCAATCGATCTGGGGCGGCTGATCGGCCCTTAGGCGGTCTGGTTGACGTCCTGATCGGCGGACATCGACTCCACGGCGCGGGAGAGGGCCTCGGCCTCGGTGGCGACGTCGGCGAACAGCTGGCGCACCTCGATCGGGATGGTCGGGATCTCGATGCGGACTTCGACGGGAACCTCGACCGGGACCTCGACGGTCCTGGGGAGGGAGGCGTTCTCCTGTTCCAGATATGAGAGGCGCGCCTCGGCCTCGCGCAGGCGTTCCTCCAGGTGCACGGTCTTGTCGGCGAGCATGAGGCCCGCCATCAGGAGCATCCGGCCCTCGGGCATGCGCCCGATCTGGCTTGCGATGACGGAGGCCTCGGCGTCGAGGAGCGACGCGGCCTTCTGGAGGAAGCGTTCCTCGCCGGGCTGGCAGGCCAGCTCGAAGGGGCGGCCGCCGATGAGAATCTCGACCTGGGGCATCAGCGCGCCTCCTCGACGATGGGGATGAGTTCGGACAGGACGGAGTCGATCTCCTGCTGATCGGCTTCGCGGGCGGCCTCCAGCTCCGCGATCCGGGCGCGGGCGCGGGCGAGTTCGTCCTCCAGGGCGGCTCGGCCGGAGTCGCGGTCGCGCAGGGCCCTCACCCGTTCCTGGAGTTGGGCGTTGACGATGCGCTCCTCCTCCAGCTCGGCGCGGAGGCGGTCGAGTTCTGTTGCGCGGAGGGCCTGGGCGGACAGGTTCTCGGCACCCGAGGCAATGCGTTCGAAGGCGGCAAGGATGCGCCGCCGCGCTTCGAGCAGGTCCCCTAGATCGCCTGATCCGTTCGCAGCGTCCATGCCTCGTCCCTCGTCGTCATACTTGGCCGCCTGACGCGTGCCTGTTTCGTCAAAGCGTATGGGAAACGCCTCCGGGCCGCAATCGGCCAAGTCCCCATGGGCGGGAACGGGTTGGAGGCTGCGCTTGATCTTGCCCCGGGGGCTGTTAATCAGTCCGGCAACCCAAGGGAGGGATAGACATGGATATCGCCAGCCTTCGCCAGGCCCATTTCGAGCATTGGCGGCTGGCCGCCGCGATCCGCACGCTGACGCTCGATGCGGTCGCGGCCGCCAATTCCGGTCATTCGGGGATGCCCATGGGCATGGCCGACGTGGCGACCGTGCTGTTCGACAAGCATCTGAGGTTCGACCCCAAGGCCCCCTTCTGGCCCGACCGCGACCGCTTCATCCTGTCGGCGGGACATGGGTCGATGCTGCTGTATTCGCTCCTGTATCTTACCGGCTATCCGGACATGACGCTGGAGCAGATCCGCGACTTCCGGCAGTGGGAATCGCGCACGCCGGGCCATCCGGAGGTGCACCACACCACGGGCGTGGAGACGACGACGGGCCCGCTGGGCCAGGGCCTTGCAAACTCGGTGGGCTTCGCCATCGCCGAGGAGGCGCTGCGGGCGCGGTTCGGCGTCAAGGTCATGGACCACCACACCTATGTGATCGCGGGCGATGGCTGCCTGATGGAAGGCGTGAGCCAGGAGGCGCTGGCGCTCGCTGGACGGCAGCAGCTGTCGCGGCTGATCGTGCTCTTCGACGACAACGGGATTACCATCGACGGGAAGGTGTCCCTCTCGGACGCGACGGACCAGGGGGCGCGCTTCGCGGCGTCGGGCTGGCATGTGCAGGCCATCGACGGGCATGACCCCGCCGCCATCGACGCGGCCATTACGGCGGCCAAGGCGGACCCGCGTCCGTCGATGATCGCCTGCAAGACGCATATCGCCCTGGGGTCGAGTGCGCAGGACACGTCCAAGGGGCATGGGGCTCTCACGGATGCCAAGCTCGTGGCGGATACCAAGGCCGTCTATGGCTGGGAGCACGCGGCCTTCGAGGTTCCCGCCGACATCAAGGCGCGGTGGGAGCAGATGGGGAGCCGCGGCGCGCAGGCCCGGGCCGAGTGGGAGGAGCGCGTCGCCGCCCTGCCCGCCGCCCGTCAGGCCGAGTTCCGCCGCGTGGCCGAGGGGGAGCCGCCAAAGAAGCTCGCCGGGGCCATTCGAACCGTGAAGCAGGCGGCCATCGGCGCGAAGGCTGTAGCGACGCGCAAGTCTTCGGAGATGGTGCTGGAGGCGGTGAACGCCGTCATGCCCGAAACGCTGGGCGGGTCGGCGGACCTGACGGGGTCGAACAACACGCTGACCAAGGACATGGGCGTCTTCGGGCCGGAGAACCGTAAGGGCCGCTACATCTACTACGGCATCCGCGAGCATGGGATGGCGGCCGCTATGAACGGCATGGCGCTGCACGGGGGGGTCCTGCCCTACGGCGGCACCTTCATGTGCTTTGCCGACTATGCGCGCCCGTCGATGCGGCTGTCAGCACTGATGGGGGCTCGGGTCGTCTACGTGATGACGCACGACTCCATCGGGCTGGGCGAGGACGGCCCCACCCACCAGCCGGTGGAGCATCTCGCCATGCTGCGGGCGACGCCGGGGATGCGCGTCTTCCGCCCAGCCGACACCGTGGAGACGGCGGAGGCGTGGGAGATCGCGCTGACTTCTGCCGGGCCGTCGGTGCTGGCGCTGTCGCGGCAGAACCTCAAGCCTGTGCGGACTGAGCACACCAACAAGAACCTGACCGCGCAGGGCGCCTATGTCCTGGCCGAGGCCACGGGCAAGCGGCAGGTGATCCTGATCGCCACGGGGTCCGAGGTGGAGATCGCCATGGCCGCGCGGGAGCGGCTGGAGGCGCAGGGCGTCGGCACGCGGGTCGTGTCCATGCCGTCGATGGAGCTGTTCGCGCAGGCCGACGAGAAGGTGCGGCGGCGGGTCCTGCCCCCCGGCGCGGTCCGCGTGGCCGTCGAGGCGGGCGTTCGCCAACCCTGGGACCGTTGGCTCCTGGGCCAGGGCGGTCGCGAGGGGAAGGCGGGCTTCGTCGGCATGTCGAGCTTCGGTGCCTCCGCCCCGGCCGAGGTGCTCTACGAGAAGTTCGGCATCACCGCCGAGAACGTGGCGCAGACGGCCCTGGGGCTGCTCTGACGCCGTTGGCCCGGGGGCGGCTGCGTCCTCGGGCTACCTTTGGCTGAGCGCGTACCGCCCTGGACCTGCCGCGTAGAGCGCAAGGCAGCCGCCTGCTATGGCCCAGTTCTTGACAAAGATCGACATCTGCCAGCCGTCGCTGGGGATGAGATGGAAGACGCTCGTGACCGCGCAATAGGCGGCGAGCAGGAGTGCGAGCGGCCGCGTCCAGACGCCTAGCGCCAGCATCGCCCCCGCGACGAGGTTGAAGACGAGCGCGGGCCAGATCAGCCATTCCGGCAGGCCGCGCCCAGCCAGAAGCCCCTCGACCTGATCGGGGTCGAGCCATTTCTGCGCGGTGCCCAGCAGGAAAAGCTGAGCGACAAGAAGCCTCGCGCCCAGGAGCGCGAGGGAACGTGGGTCCATGATGCGGCCCTCCCCCTGCCCGAGGTAGCACCGGCGGTGAGGCGGGCCATCACCCTTAGTCGGTTGACGTTCCGGCCCAGATCGCCATGTTGCCGCGCAAGGGCGCGACACGCGCGCCACGCACAAGGAGAACGGTCATGGCGGTCAAGGTGGGGATCAACGGCTTCGGCCGCATCGGGCGCAACGTGCTGCGCGCCATCATCGAGTCGGGCCGCACCGATATCGAGGTGGTGGCGATCAACGATCTCGGCCCCGTGGAGACCAACGCGCATCTGCTGCGCTACGATTCGGTCCATGGCCGCTTTCCCGCGACGGTGACCACCACCGCCGACACGATCGACGTGGGCCGCGGCCCGATGAAGGTGACGGCGGAGCGCGACCCCGCCAAGCTGCCCTGGGGCCACGTCGACATCGCGATGGAGTGCACGGGCATCTTCACCGACGGGCCCAAGGCGGCGCTGCACCTTCAGAACGGCTCCAAACGGGTCCTCGTCTCTGCCCCCGTGTCGGGCGAATGGCGCACGGACCGCGAGATGAAGACCATCGTTTACGGCGTGAACCACGACCAGCTGACCGCCGACGATCATGTCGTGTCGAACGCGTCCTGCACGACGAACTGCCTGGCTCCGGTGGCCTATATCCTCAACGAGGCGGTGGGGATCGACCATGGCTTCATGACCACGATCCACAGCTACACGGGCGACCAGCCGACGCTCGACACGATGCACAAGGACCTCTACCGCGCCCGCGCGGCGGCCCTGTCGATGATCCCGACCTCCACCGGCGCGGCCAAGGCGGTGGGCAAGGTGCTGCCCGACCTCAACGGCAAGCTCGACGGCGTGTCGATCCGGGTGCCGACGCCGAACGTGTCGGTGGTGGACTTCAAGTTCGTCGCCAAGCGGGACACCAGCGTGCAGGAGATCAACGACGCGATCCGTGCGGCGGCGAACGGCCGGTTGCAGGGCATCCTAGGCTTTACCGACGAGAAGCTGGTGTCGTCCGACTTCAACCACGACCCGCATTCGTCGGTGTTCCACATGGACCAGACCAAGGTCATGGAAGGCAACTTCGTGCGAATCCTGTCCTGGTACGACAACGAGTGGGGCTTCTCCAACCGCATGTCGGATACGGCCGTGGCGATGGGCAAGCTCATCTGAGCCCTGCCGCATCGGTGCGATCCCGGACGGCCCCCAACGCGGGGGCCGTTCTGCTTTGCGGGGGTCACTCGCAGATGCGGAAGCCGCCGTCGCGATCGCGGATGTCGAGGTGCAGGTGGTCGGCATGGTCGGCGTCGCTGCCGGGGCCAAGGACCGTCATGAAATCGAGGCAGGCCCCGGCGCGGACGGCGCGCTGGAACGCCTCGTCCAGGGTGCCGTCGCCCGCACGGGGCTCCACCGCGATGGGCTCGCCCTCGGCGAAGCGGAAGCCCATCACGTCGATGGCGTTGCCCCAGGCGTGTTCGGACATCTCCCCATCCGCTCGCGGGCGGCAGAGCGTCGCCGTGCCTTGGTCGATGACCGTGAGGTCGCCGCGTCCTAACTTGCGGGATAGCGGGATCGCCACGTCCTGCGCCCAGCGGGCTGCGGCGAGAGCCGTGTCGCAGCGCAGGACCGGGGGCGGCTCCAGCGCGAGTCCGCGGGCGATCTCGGTCACCGTGACGGGGTTAGCGATGCCGCAGTCGGGGTTGTCAGGCTCCGTGATCGGCTCCGACTGCGCATAGACGACGCCGAGATCGTCGAGGGCGGCCAAGCAGGCGGCCAGTTCCTCGGGCGTCTCGGTCAGGATCTCGCGCATCGGTGGGCCAGCGGGTGCAGCCTCGGGTTCGATGGGGGCCGCTTCTTCGGGTGGGATCAAGGTCGGGACATCTGCTGGCGCATCGGCATCGGGCGCAGGGTCGGCTTCGGCTTCGGCCTCTGCTGAGGGCTCGTTGGTGTCGCCTTCCACTTCGGGCTCGGCGGGCACCTCGGGCTCCGGCGTGGGCGTGTCGGGTTCTGCCGGGGTTGGCACGTCTTCGGGCCGAGTTTCGGGCACGGGGACCGAGTTGAGTTCTGGCGCGCCGCCAGGAGTCTGGGGTTCGGCCGGGGCTGCATCTGGATCGAGGGATGCGTCGGCAGGGGCTTCTCCTTCGCTGGCGCCGTCCGGGCGGGATTCGGGGACAGGCACGGATTGGAGTGCGGGCGCCTCCGCGTCGGAGGCGACCCCAACGGTCGGAAGTTCGACCTCGATCTCGTCGGCGGGGCTTTCGTCGGGCGGGGCGTCCTGCGCGAGGACGGGACCCGCCATGAGGGCGAGGAGGAACGCGGTCCGGCAGAGGGTCATTGCACGAACTCCACCACGGTGCCTTCGGACACGAGTTCGGCCAGTTCCTCCACGTCCCAATTGGTCAGGCGCACGCAGCCATGGCTGTTGCGCTGGAAGAGCGAGGCGGGGTCCGGCGTGCCGTGCAGGCCATAGGTAGGCTTGGACAGGTCGATCCAGACGAGGCCCACGGGGCCGTTCGGGCCGGGCGGCAGGGTCAGCGGTTCGGTATTTTCACCTTGGACGAAGTTCACGTCTGGGTCGTAGTGGTAGGTCGGCAGCGGCGCGATCGCCAGAACCTCCATCGTGCCCTCGGGCGAGGGGTTGCTGTTGGATCCGATCGTGACGGGATAGTTCGCGATCATCGCACCGAACGCGTCGTAGGCGGCCAGGCGGCTCTCGCCCTTTCGGACCTCGATCCGCGCGACGTCCCCCGACAGGAAGCCGCCCGGAGCCGCGACGGCGATCGTCTCCCCTTCCACAAAGCTTGCACCCGCGTTGAGGAGCAGGAGGAAGTCCACGTCCATGTGGAAACGCTCGGCGAGCATTTCGGCGGGACTCGTGTAGCCCAGCCAGTCCAGTTCGGCCAAGTCGGCGTAGTCGGTGGGCAGTTGGCCCACGATGTTGGACATGTCCTCGGGCGTGATGGTGTAGCCCTGCATCACCGGTCCGGCCAGGGGCCCGCCCAGCGCCATCCAGACGTCGAAGTCGAGCAGGCCGTCCACCAGCAGGCCCCGCTGCGCCTCAAAGGCGCGGAGCGCGCTTTGCGACATGCCGCCCTTGTGGCCGTCGATCACTCCCGGCGAAATCCCGGCGCGGTCGAGGAGGATCTGGAGCTTGGCCGTCAGCGCGGACTGGTCATCCGGCAGGTCGCCCCCCAGATAGGTGGCTGCCTCGATCTCCTGGGCCGTGAGGGCGAGGCCTGGCAGCGGCAAGGCCAGAAGCACGGGAAGGGCAACAAGGGACAGGCAACGCATGACGGACTCCGGACCTAGGGTTGCCATCAACGCCGAACCGGCCTGTGTTGTTCATCTTTATGGCAGGCTTGTGACGGAAGGCATGCGACGGATGCATGGCCGTTACCGCTAACTGGGGGATGTGCTGCACCGCAGCATGACTATCTTGGGGTCACCAGAATCGACCAACCCCGAGGATATCATGTCGCTGCTTTCGCAACTTCGCGCCGCTGCCCAGAAGCGGGCCGCCTACCGGCGCACCCTGAACGAACTCCGTGGCGTTCCGGCCCATCTGGCCGAGGATCTCGCCATCTATCCGGGCGACGCCAAGCGTCTGGCTCGTGAAGCCGTCTATGGCTGAGCGCGCGGCCTGCCCGCCCTGAAGGCCGCCCCTGACCCGGGCGGCCTTTTCATTTTCGCGACAGGCGTTCGGCCAGCGAGGCTCGGACGGGGTCGGACACGAACTTGGACACGTCGCCGCCAAGACGCGCGATCTCCTTCACCAGCCGAGAGGCGATGGCCTGATGACGGGCCTCGGCCATGAGGAAGACGGTCTCGATGCTGTCGTCCAGCGTGCGGTTCATCCCCACCATCTGGAACTCGTATTCGAAGTCGGCGACGGCGCGCAGGCCCCGGACGATGACCGAGGCGCCCACGTCGCGGGCGCAGTCGATGAGAAGGTTTTCGAACGGGTGGACGAGGATCTCCGTCCCCGTGGAGGCTGCGATTGCCGCCGTTTCCCCTTGGATCAGCGCGACACGCTCCTCGAGCGAGAAGAGCGGTCCCTTGTCGCGGTTGATCGCCACCCCGATCACGAGGCGGTCCACGAGCCGGCAGCCACGGCGGATGATGTCCGTGTGGCCGTGCGTCACCGGGTCGAAGGTGCCCGGGTAAAGTCCGATTCGCATTCAGAAGCCCTTGATCATCCCCTCAAGAGCATCCTTTTCCATGGAAAGCTCGGAAAGTCTCGCCTTCACGACGTCGCCGATAGAGATGAGGCCCACCATCTCCTCGTTTTCCACGACGGGGAGGTGGCGAAAGCGGCCGCGGGTCATGGTGGCGAGCACGTCGTCGGCGCTGTCGCCGCGCGTGCAGGTGACAAGGTCGCGGGTCATCATGGACTCGGCGCGGTCCTCTAGGCAGGCGGGGCCACGGCGGCCGATCTCGCGCACGATGTCCCGTTCGGAGAGGATGCCCAGGGCACGCCGGCCATCGGCCGAGACAACGAGCGAACCGATCCGCCGTTCGGAGAGCATGCGCGCAGCCTCTGCCACGGTGGCGTCGGGTCGGATGGTCAGGACGGCGTCGTTGGCCTTGGACTTGAGGATCTGGCTGACCAGCATTGGGGCCTCCCTGGCTGCCTATGGTTGAAGCGTCGGCTTGGCCGTCCTGTCTGTCAAGCGCGCAAGTTCCTCCAGCCGGGCGACCTCGTCCCGCAGGCCCTGGATCAGGGCGGCGGAGAGGCGCGCGATGCGGTCGGACCGGCGGTCGGCATCGTGGCGCACGAGGTAGAAGGCGCGGCGCAGGCTGACCTCCTGCGTCAGGATGCGGCCGAGCTCTGGCGCGAAGGGGAGCGCGAAGTCATGGACTACGCCCACGCCGCCCTGCCGCAGGAGCTGAAGCTGCACGGCGACGGAGTTCGAGGCGAGCTGGACCGTGCCGAGGCCAAGCTCGCCCAGGTAGTCGAGCGCGCGGTCAAAGATCATGTCGGGGATGTAGCCGACCATGGGCCGTCCCCGCAGGTCGGCGAGGGTCGCGGCCGGGGGCGCGTCGCGGCGTTGCCCAAGGTGGAGGCTGTAGTCCGTGATCTTCTGCACGGTGAGCCGACCCGCGTCCGGCGGGCTCACGGTGATCGCGAGGTCGGCCTCGCGCCGCGACAGGTTCACCACTCGGGGCAGCGCGAGGATCTGGATTTCCAGCCCCGGATTGTCGGCTTGGATGCGGGCGGCGACCTGTGGGAGGAGGTAGTTCGCGCAACCGTCGGGCGCGCCGATGCGGACCTGACCTGTCAGCCCCTGTGAGGCGCCCTGCCCTTCCTCCAGCGCGAGGCGCATCGCCTCCTCTGCCTCCTCGGCGCGTGACTGGAGGCGGAGGCCGAGATCGGTCAGCGCATAGCCTTGCGGGCTTTTCAGGAAGAGCGCGGCGCCCAGCGCTTCCTCCAGTCGCGCGATCCGGCGGCCGACGGTGGCCGGGTCCATCCGCAGGCCCGGGGCGGCCCCGGTCAGGCTCCGCGCTCGGGCGACGCCCAGGAACACGCGCATGTCGTCCCAGTCGAGCATCCTGCAATCCTGCATGACGGTTTTGGGATCATCTCTCTTTTACCCCGAAAAACGCAAGGCTATCTGGGCCGCGACGCATTCGGGAGGACCACCATGCAGGAACTGACCCACTACATCAACGGCGAGCACGTGAAGGGCACCTCGGGTCGCTTTGCGGATGTGTTCAACCCGGCGACCGGCGAAGTGCAGTCCCGCGTCCCCCTCGCCTCCGTCGAGGAGATGGACCAGGCCGTTCGCCTCGCCGCGGCCGCGCAGCCGAAATGGGCCGCCGTGAACCCGCAGCGCCGCGCGCGGGTGATGATGAAGATGGTCGCCCTCCTCAACCGCGACATGGACAAGCTCTCGGAGGCGCTGTCGCGCGAGCACGGCAAGACGCTGCCCGACGCCGCCGGTGACATCCAGCGCGGTCTGGAGGTCGTGGAGTTCTGCATCGGCGCGCCGCATCTGCTGAAGGGCGAGTTCACCGACGGCGCGGGCCCGGGCATCGACATGTACTCCCTGCGCCAGGCGCTCGGCGTCTGCGCTGGCATCACGCCGTTCAACTTCCCCGCCATGATCCCGATCTGGTCGTTCCC
>CADCUU010000076.1 GCA_902805995.1 uncultured Rubellimicrobium sp. | reverse complement strand
CTCGGTCAGTCCCAGGCGTTCGATAGCCGGATGGTCGGACGTGTGGTGCGCGCCCTCGTCGTCGTACTGGCGGAACGGATAGCGCCGCCGTGTCACGCGCGCATAAAGGATCGCGATGGCCACGAGCAGCGCCGTTCCTGCCGCGACAGGCGCCAGCGCAAAGCCGAAGCCAAGCTTATGGACCGCTTCTGGGTTCAGGGCGGCGGTCATGGCCACGGCCCCAGCGGGCGGGTGGACGGCCCGCGCAAAGCTGAGGGCCACGATCGACAGGCTGACCGAGAGTGCGACCCGCAGGGCCGCGTCCTCCACCGCCAGCACGACCGCGACGCCCACGACCGCCGCCAGGGTGTTGCCCACCACCGCGGACCAGGGCTGCGCGAGGGGGCTGTTTGGCACCGCGAAGATCAGCACGGACGTCGCCCCGAACGGCGCGATCAGGTAGAGGCCCAGGCGCAGGTCCACCGATGGCGACAGCACCAGAAGGCCTGCCACGCCCAAGCCGATCAGCGCACCGATCCCGGCGCGAAGAGCCTCGAGGGGAGGGGTGCCTGCGACGGCGGGGCCTAGGGCCCGGACGGCCTGGCGCAGAGGAGAGGAGCGTCGTGCGGTCAATCCGTCGTCGATCCTTGTACAGGCCGCCCCTCTGCAGGACATGGCGGGGCACGGGGAGCGGCGACCCTAACCCTCGCCGTTGTGGCTCTCAACCCGGGCTCATGCCTGTGCCACGATGACCGACTAGGTTCTGTCATGTGGCTGGAGGGCGTCGCGCCGATGCCAGGCACGGGCCTGTGGCCCGGGCCGGCTATCCTCCGGTCTAGGTGCCCGGACGTGTTGGCCGGCCCGACAGGCGCCTGCACTCTGTCCCACGATGCCGACTGGTCGGACTCCGGTCGACAGCCCGTCACCACCCCGACAGAACCGGAGCCGACCAGAGCTCGCGGACGCCTGCCGGGGACGAACCCTGGGCCAAGCCGCGAGCGGCCGCCTCCGCGGGGGTCCCTGCCCTCCACCGACGCTCTTTACAGGTGATGCCACTTCGGCCTTAGCTCACTTAAAGGGGAGCCTGCATGCCGCAAGGATCAACGGAAATTCGCCATCCCGCCTCGGAGGGTCTGCACCAGCTCCCTGGCGAACAGGTCCTCGCGCGGCTGCTCGACGCGCAGGCCGAGGCGCTGGGCGCCGTGCGTGCCTCGCTCGCGGATCTGGACCGTGCGGCCGAAGCTGGCGCGCAGGCGATCCGCAGCGGCGGCATGATGGCCTATGCGGGGGCTGGGTCCTCCGGGCTCATGGCCCTTTCGGATGCGCTGGAACTCGCGGGCACCTTCGGCATACCGCCAAGTCAGACACCTGTTCTCTTCGCGGGGGGCGCAGGCACTCTCCTCGCCATGACGGGAGCTGTGGAGGACGACGAGAACTCCGCCGAGGCGGACGTGGAACGCGCCGGTCTGGGGGCAGGGGACCTGCTCGTCGCCGTCTCGGCCTCGGGCACGACGCCCTATGTCCTGGCCGCCGTCCGGGCCGCTCAGGCGCGCGGCGCCAAGGTCATGGGGGTGGCCAATGTCGCGGGCTCGCCGCTCCTCCGACTGGCTGAGCTTCCCGTCCTCCTCGACACCGGGCCCGAGCTCGTGGCGGGCTCGACCCGGATGGGGGCGGGGACGGCGCAGAAGGCGGCGCTGAACATGTTCTCCACCCTGGTCGGCATCCGGCTCGGGCATGTGCACGACGGCTACATGGTCAATGTCGTGGCCGACAACGCCAAGCTGCGGGATCGCGCCCGGCGCATGGTGCAGGCCATCTCCGGCCGGGATGAGGACACCTCGGCCCGCGCGCTCGACCGAACTGAGGGGCGCGTCAAGCCTGCCGTGCTGATCGCGCTCGGCGCCTCGGAGGAGGAGGCGGAGAACGCGCTCCGCGACTCCGAAGGTCGTCTCGACGCGGCCATCGAACGTTGTACAAACCAGATAACAACAACAGGGAGAGCACCATGACACCCGCCCTTCGAGGCCTTCTCGCCGGCACAGCGCTGCTCGGCTCCACCGCCGCCTTCGCGCAGGAGCCCGTAACGCTGACCATCGAGTCTTGGCGCAACGACGACATCGCCATCTGGAACGACGTGATCATCCCCGCCTTCGAGGCAGCCCATCCCGAGATCAACCTCGAATTCGCGCCGACCGCCCCGGCGGAGTACAACGCCGCGCTCAACTCCAAGCTCCAGGCGGGATCGGCGGGCGACCTCATCACCTGCCGTCCGTTCGACGCCTCGCTGGAGCTGTTCAACAACGGCCAGCTCGCCGACCTGTCCGACCTGTCGGGCATGGCGAACTTCTCGGACGTGGCGAAATCCGCTTGGACAACCGACGACGGTGCCTCGACCTTCTGCGTGCCGATGGCTTCGGTGATCCACGGCTTCATCTACAACAAGACCGCCTTCGACGAGCTTGGCCTGACGGAGCCCACCACGGTGGACGAGTTCTATGCCGTGCTGGACGCGATCAAGGCGGACGGCACCTACATTCCCATGGCGATGGGCGCCAACGACCAGTGGGAAGCCGCGACCATGGGCTACCAGAATATCGGCCCGACCTACTGGAAGGGTGAGGAAGGGCGCCTCGCTCTCATCTCCGGGGAGCAGAAGCTGACCGATCCCCAGTGGGTCGCGCCCTTCGAGCAGCTCGCCCGGTGGAAAGACTACCTGGGCGACGGCTTCGAATCCCAGACCTACCCGGACAGCCAAAACCTCTTCACCCTGGGCCGCGCCGCGATCTTCCCGGCGGGGTCGTGGGAGATCTCGGTGTTCACCCCGCAGATTGCCGGCGCCTTCGAGATGGGGGCCTTCCCGCCGCCCGTCGCGGCTGCGGGCGACACCTGCTACATCAGCGACCACACCGACATCGGCATCGGCATGAATGCCGCGACGCCCAACCCGGAGGCCGCGCGGACCTTCCTCGACTGGGTGGCCAGCCCCGAGTTCGCCAACCTTTACGGCAACGCGCTCCCGGGCTTCTTCCCGCTCTCGAACGGCGAGGTGACCCTGGAAGACCCGCTCGCGCAGGAGTTCATCTCCTGGCGCGAGCAGTGCGAGCCCACGATCCGCTCCACCTACGCCATCCTCTCGCGCGGGACGCCGAACCTGGAGAACGAAACCTGGAACGCCTCAGCGAACGTGCTTCGCGGCACCGAGACGCCGGCTGACGCCGCGGCCCGCCTCCAGCAGGGACTGGAGTCCTGGTACACGCCGGGCCAGTAAGCGCCCGACGTTCCGGCCCCGGGCGCGTGCCCCGGGGCCATCCAACATCAAGAGGACTGGCATGGCGGCTCGACGCCCGGTGAGGTGGCATATCGCGGTGTTCCTGGCACCCGCCGTGCTCGTCTACACCGCCATCATGATCGTGCCCCTCTTCGGCACGCTGAACCTGTCGCTTTACGGCGAGGACGGGTTCGTGGGCATTGCCAACTTCCGCAGGCTCTTCGGCGACCCTCTCTGGTCCGAGCAGTTCTGGAACGCGCTGGGCAACAACGTCTGGTTCTTTGTTGTCCACATGCTGGTGCAGAATCCGATCGGGATCCTGCTGGCCGCGCTTCTCTCCTCGCCTCGGCTGCGCATGGCGGGCTTCTACCGCACCGCGATCTTCATCCCCACGATCCTGAGCTTCGTAATCGTGGGCTTCGTCTGGAAGCTGATCCTGTCGCCGCTCTGGGGCATCGCGCCGTCCATGCTGGGGGCCGTGGGCCTCAAGGGCCTGTTCGCCCCCTGGCTGGGGCAGGAGGGGTCGGCCCTCACCGCGCTCGCGCTCATCTCCGTGTGGCAGTTCGTGGGCATCCCGATGATGCTGATCTACGCCGCTCTCCTGTCGATCCCCGACGAGGTGCTGGAGGCTGCCGAGATGGACGGCATCACCGGCTGGTCGCGCTTCTGGAAGGTGCAGCTTCCCCTCATCCTGCCGTCAATCGGGATCATCTCGATCCTGACCTTCGTCGGTAACTTCAACGCGTTCGACCTGATCTACGTGGCGCAGGGGGCGCTCGCGGGGCCCGACTTCGCCACCGACATCCTGGGGACGTTCCTGTACCGGACCTTCTTCGGGTTCCAGCTCCAGATCGGCGACCCGAACATGGGCGCGGCAATCGCGACGGCCATGTTCCTGATCATCCTCGCAGGGGTGTGCCTGTACCTCTTCGGCATCCAGACGCGGCTCCGCCGCTACCAGTTCTGATGGCGGCGCGCACCAATCGCGGGCGGTCCATCGCGGCGCACGCCGTGCTGATCGCCTATACGCTGATCGCCCTGTTTCCCGTCTGGGTCATCCTGATCAACAGCGTGAAGTCCCGCCGCGCCATCTTCGGCTCGCCACTGGCGCTGCCCACGCCGGAAAGCTGGGACCTCGTCGGCTACACCACGGTGATGGAGAATGGCGACTTCTTTGGCTACTTCCAGAACTCGCTGGTCGTCACGGTAGCCTCTCTGGTTTTCGTGCTCCTATTCGGGGCCATGGCGGCCTTCGCGCTGTCCGAATACCGGTTCCGCGGCAACCTGCTGATGGGCCTCTACCTCGCCCTGGGGATCATGATCCCGATCCGCCTCGGCACCGTGGCGATCCTCCAAATGATGGTGGCAGGAGGTCTCGTGAACACTCTGACCGCACTCATCCTGGTCTACACCGCGCAGGGCCTGCCGCTCGCGGTCTTCATCCTGTCGGAGTTCATGCGCAACGTCTCGGACGACCTCAAGAACGCGGGCCGCATGGACGGACTGTCGGAATACGCGATCTTCTTCAGGTTGGTGCTGCCGCTCGTCCGTCCCGCCATGGCGACCGTCGCCGTCTTCACGATGATCCCGATCTGGAACGACCTCTGGTTTCCCCTGATCCTTGCCCCTTCGGAGGAGACAAAGACGATCACCTTGGGGTCGCAGGCCTTCATCGGCCAGTTCGTCACGAACTGGAACGCGGTCCTGGCGGCGCTGAGCCTCGCCATCGTCCCCGTCCTCGTCCTTTACCTCATCTTCTCGCGGCAGCTGATCCGCGGGATCACCGCCGGAGCCGTGAAATGAACCCCCTTCGCGTCCTCGTCGCGGGCCTGGGCAACATGGGCCGCAGCCACGCGCTGGCCTATGCTTCGAGCCCGGCCTTTGAGATCGTGGGCCTAGTGAACCGCTCGCCCGTGGAGCTTCCTCCCGAACTCACACATCTTGATATCGCGACGGACTTCCACGAGGCGCTCGCGCGGCTGAAGCCCGACCTCGTCTGCATCGCCACCTATTCGGACACCCACGCCGACTATGCCGTCGCCGCGATGGAGGCCGGGGCCCATGTCTTCGTGGAAAAGCCCCTCGCCACCACCGTCGCCGACGCCAACCGCGTGGCCGACGCCGCAGCACGGACCGGCCGCAAGGTCGTCGTGGGCTACATCCTTCGCCACCATCCGTCCTGGATCCGCCTGATCGAGGAAGCGCGGGGCCTGGGCGGGCCTTACGTCTTCCGCCTAAACCTCAACCAGCAGTCCTCCGGGCCGACTTGGGAGGTGCACAGGCGCCTTATGGAGACGACCTCGCCCATCGTGGATTGCGGGGTCCATTACGTGGACGTCATGTGCCAGATCACCGATGCGAGGCCCACGGAGGTCCGGGGCATGGGACTTCGCCTGAGCGATGAGGTCGCCCCCGACATGTACAACTACGGCCATTTCCAGGTCCTGTTCGAGGACGGCTCCTGCGGGTGGTACGAGGCCGGGTGGGGCCCGATGATGTCGGATACCGCGTTCTTCGTGAAGGACGTGGTTTCCCCCAGGGGAGCGGTGTCCATCCGGATGCCCGACAGCGCCCGTTCCGACGACATCGACACGCATACCAAGACTTCGACGATCCGGGTCCACCGCGTGGGCCAGCCGGACCAGGACCTCAACATGGCCGACGAGCCGGGCCACCAGGAGCTTTGCGACCGCGAGCAGGCCTTCGTCGCCCGTGCGATCCAGAACGACCTAGACCTCTCTCGCCACCTTCGGGATGCCGTGCGGTCCCTCGCCGTCTGCCTCGCCGCGGATGAAAGCGTGCGCAGCGGCCAGCCGGTGAAGCTCTGATGGGTGCGTTGGAGCTTCGCGGCGTCACCAAGAGCTTCGGCAAGACCGAGGTCATCAAGGGCATCGACCTGTCGGTCCGGGACGGAGAGTTCGCAGTCTTCGTCGGACCGTCGGGCTGCGGCAAGTCCACGCTCCTGCGCATGATCGCGGGGCTTGAGGACGTGACCTCGGGATCGGTCAGGCTGGATGGGGAGGACGTAACCGGCGTCGCGCCCGCCAAGCGCGGCATGGCGATGGTGTTCCAGACCTACGCGCTCTACCCCCACCTGACGGTGCGCGACAACATGAGCCTCGCTCTCAGGCAGGCGGGGGTCCCGCGACCGCAGGTCGACAGCGACGTGGCACGCGCCTCCGCAATGCTGGCGCTTGATCCCTATCTCGACCGCCGGCCTGCCGAGTTGTCGGGAGGCCAGCGCCAGCGCGTCGCCATCGGTCGCGCCATCGTGCGGACGCCCAAGCTGTTCCTTTTCGACGAGCCACTCTCCAACCTCGACGCCGCGTTGCGGGTGGCGACCCGGATCGAGATCGCGCGCCTGCACCGCGAGCTTGGCTCCACCATGATCTACGTCACCCACGACCAAGTGGAGGCGATGACCCTTGCCGACCGCATCGTCGTCCTGCGGGCTGGCGCGGTGGAGCAGGTGGGTGCGCCCATGGAACTCTACAATGACCCCGCCAATACCTTCGTCGCCGGTTTCATCGGCAGCCCGAAGATGAACTTTCTGCGCGGCGCGGCCCTGGGCGACCGCGCCGACACGGTCGGCGTGCGGCCTGAACACCTCGCCATCTCGCGCTCGAACGGCACGATCCAAGGCACCGTGAGCCATGTCGAGAAATTGGGCGGCGAGACGCTGGTCTATGCCCGGACCGAGCCGCATGGCCTGCTGACCGTGCGCCTGTTCGGAGAGCATCATTTCCATGTGGACGAGACGGTCTTCCTGACGCCCGACGGAGCCCGGGTCTTCCGCTTCGACACGGCGGGCCAGAGGCTGCGTTAGGCGTCGAAACGAAGCGGAAAGGGTGGACGCACCAGACGCTGCTTCGTCGTGAGACATGGGCGTGATCGTTCATCCCCTGGGCCCCGTGGTTGCTCGAGTCCAAGGGCACGTGGTAAGCAAAACCGCGCTGCGCCGAGCCGTTCGCTCCTGTGAGCAGACCGGTGTGTAGCCGTTATGTCAGTTCCCAGAGCGGCTGATCGGGTTCCGTCCAGCCCTCCAGGCCCTCATGCGATGGGAGAGACACGCCCGATGGCCTTGAACAAGGGCACAGGCCGAGGATGGGGCAGGGCGACCGTCGTCACACTTGCATGTCTCCTCCTCCTCGCCTGCGGCCTCGCGGTCGAGGGGGCGGCAATGCGGTTCTACTTCGGCGAAGGGCAGGCGCGCGCCGAAGCGACGATGAACCTCACGGCCAGTTCCCTCAACGGCTGGATCCGGCGCTTCGAGATGGTTCCCCAGCTTCTGGCCGACGACGAGGCGCTGCGGCAGCTGGTGCTGGAGCCGAATGCCCCCGATATGCCGGACCGGGTGTTCGAGGCGAACCGCTGGCTCGACGAGCGCAACGCGCTTCTGGGGTCGTCGGAGATCTATGTCATCGGGCTCGATGGCACGACCATCGCCGCCAGCAACTTCGCCAGCCCCGACAGCTTCGTGGGC
>CADCUU010000075.1 GCA_902805995.1 uncultured Rubellimicrobium sp. | reverse complement strand
GGCCTGACGCACGCTGGCCCCGCGGCACGACAGACGGCGGATAGGTGGCATGAGGGCTGTCCACCCGATGAGGACCACCGGACGCAGTTTGGATCCGGGCCTGGGCGGCGCGCATCAGCGATGGGATCTCGTGGAGAGGCGCTGAGGTCGAAGGGTGCTCTCCCCTTCTTGTGGGGCTTTTGTGCCGAGGATGCGGCCCGCGGTCCCCGGCCAAAGCGATCGCGCTATTCGGCGGCGGTGGTCCCAGCGGTCTTGCGGTTCATCCGCTCGACCTTGCGCTGGAAGCGTTCGTCCATGCGGGCCGCGGCTTCCTTGGAGCCGTCGTGCCAGGTGCCCAGCCACTTATCGAGCGGGATGAGCCCGTCGCCGCCGAAGTTCACCTCGAAATGCTTGTGGTGAAGGTAGGCATGGCCATCGAGGACGGAGTCCTCCGTCAACGTTAGCCGATGGAAGCCCAGATGCCCGTTCACCGCCCCAAAGCCCGCCATGTGAAGCTGAAAGAGCGCCACGATGGGGTTCGATGGGATCAGGAGGTGCCAGAGCGCGACGGCGTGGTAAAGGAAGCCCTCCACCGGGTGCATCGACAGCGACGACCAAGCCGACGGGTTCACCGAGTTGTGGTGGACCGAGTGGATCCACTTGTAGAGCGGGCCCCAGTGGATCAGCCGGTGAATGCAGAAGAAGTGCACCTCGTGAATCGCGGGCGTCACCAGCACGAGAAGCGCGAGGTAGACGGGGTGGTCGGCCCAGCTCAGCCACGGGACGTAGCCGTTGGCGAAGCACCACAGGAACAGCACCTCCACGACCGTCCAGAGCGGGATGGAGATGAAGAAGCTCCTCAGGAAGTTGTCGATGTTCTGGCTCTGGAACCAGAACACGTCCGAGGGCTGGTCGGCAGGGAACTTGCCGTTGTACTTGAAGCGCGTCTCCTGCGCGCGCTTCACGTAGTAGCGCAGCTCAAAGATCCCGTAGAAGACGAAGATCGCAGCGGCATTTACCGCGTAGAGCCAGAGCGCCCAGCCCCAGGACAGGGTCCGCATGGTGTCCACGTCGGGGATGACCAGCCACCAGTAGAGGAGCGTCGTCGCCATGTGGAAGGCGTTCCAGGGCCAGAAATAGTCGATGGCGAAGCGGCCCAGCTCGCGCAGCCCGAAGGCGCCGCGCCAGAAGGGGGGCAGCGCCACCGTCTCGTGCGGGGTGAAGTCGCCGCGCTTGTTGCGCTTGCCGTACTGAAGATCGTCCATGGCTGAGCCTCCCTCGGAGCCGGGCGGAGTGCGCGCGAGGACCTTGGCGGGTGGCGTCGGCCGGGCGAAACGGTCCTGCCGCGGACTGGGCAGGATCGGCATCGTTCATCGGCACGAGGCCGCAGCCCTTCAGCGATCCGCCCGGTGGGTCCCTGCGCGGGCCGCGTCGTTATCCGGCGTCAATCCTGGGACGTCATAGCGTTGACAGCCGGGCCTGCGAAGACGAAGCAACAGGCGTGAAGGATTTCCTTTCTTTCCCTTCGTTCCTGCAGCGGATCCTTGACGGATTCTTTCATGGGGAGGCCGGATGGCCCGTCGTGCGACCATCGACGATCTGGCCGCCGCCGCCGGGGTCAGCGTGTCCACCATCGACCGGGTGCTGAACGGACGCGCCAAGGTGCGCCCGGCCACCGCCGAGAAGGTGCTAGCTGCGGCCGAGGCGATCGGGTTCTACGCCACGCCCCTCCTGCGCGAGCGCCTGGGCCAAGCTCGACCTATCCGGCACCTGGGTGTCCTTCTCCTCCAGTCGAACCGGAGCTTTTACCGGCTGGTCGGGGACGCCTTGCGGGAGGCGGCCTTGGGCAGCCCGGACGTTGCGTTGGAAGTCGCGCACATGGACGACCTTACGCCCGAGGCGGTGGCCACACAGATGTTGGAGATGGGCGAGCGGGTCGAGGCCCTGGCCGTTGTCGCGGCCGAGCATCCCCGCGTCACCGAGGCCGTCGAGCGTCTGGCCGAGCGCGGCGTACGGACGGTGGCGCTGATCACGACCCTCGTCGCGCCATCGGGGGTGAGTTATGTGGGTCTCGACCATCGCAAGGTGGGACGGACCGCGGGCTGGGCCTTTGCGCATCTGTGCAGGTCGCCGGGCCGCATCGGCGTCCTGGTGGGCAGCCCGCGCTACCGCAACCAGGAGCTCAACGAGTCGGGCTTCCGCAGCTACCTGCGCGAGCACGCGCCGGACTTCACGGTGCTGGAGCCGTTGAGCACCTTCGAGGACCGCGCCGTGGCGCGCGAGGTGACCGAGCGGTTGCTTGTGCAGGAGCCGGACCTCAGGGGCCTCTACATCTCGGGGGGTGGCATCAGCGGCGTGCTCACGGCCTTGAAGGAGGCCGGGCGGCGCGACCTCGTGGTCGTGGGCTATGATCGGATGGAGTCGACGGTGAACGGCCTCATCGACGGAACGCTGACGCTGGTCATTGCGCATCCGCTCCAGCGCCTTGCGGCGGAGTGCCTGGCCGCGCTGCGGGACTGCGCCGAGGACCCAGGCCGGCGACCGGGCGACCGCCTCGTGGCGTTCGAGATCCTGACGGCGGAGAACCTTTGAGAGAGGCGCCCTGTGCGCTCAGTTTGCCGGGATTCGGAGCTTCGACGCTGGGCTTCGCCGAAGCGGCTTCGGGCGTCGTCATCCGGGGGTTGGAGTTGACGTCCGTGACCGGGGCGTAGCGGTGGGGTTCCAGATGGCGGCCTGTGCCGGGTGGGCGTGGACCTGTCGCCAATGGCGCCGAACAGACATCGCCGGCGTCCGGGGCGGCTCTATTCTTGCGTAAAGCCTCCGGCCGTCGGGGGCTTGCCCGTGCAGCCCCTGCCCCGTCCAACCGGAAGCGTTCATGGCCTTGTCCGACTCCACCGACCCTGTCCCAATGACCCCGCCGGCGCCAGCGCCCCGGACGGAGCCCGCGCGACGGCGCGGCCCTGCCCGACTGGTCCTTCTGGGCCTGCTGGTCCTGATTGCGGGCATCCTGGCCTGGACCGCGGCGTCGGATCACTACGCCCCGGGCACGCCGCGCGGACTGGTCTCGGCCAACGTGGCGCAGATCGCGCCCCGCGTCTCGGGCCGGGTGGTTGGCGTGGACACCGAGGACAACGCCGTCCTCCAGGCCGGGGACCCGCTGTTCCACATTGACCCGAGGCCCCTTGAACTGGCCGTCGAGACCGCCCGCGCCCGGCTGGCGCAGGTTGCCCAGGGCGTCGAGGCCTCCTCGGCGCAGATCGAGGCCGCGCAGGCGCAGGTGGCGCAGGCCCGCGTGAATGCCGAGAACGCCCGTGCCACCGCTGAGCGCACAGCGTCGCTCTTCGAGCGCGGCATCGCGTCGGAGGCCGCGCAGCAGCAGGCGCAGACCGCCTTGGAGGCTGCCGAGGCGACGCTCTTGGCTGCGGAGGCCAGCGCGGAAAGCGCGCGCCAGCAGCTTGGGGCGCTGGACGAGGACAACCCCCAGGTCCGCGCGGCCGAACTGGCCCTGGAGCAGGCGGAGTACGACCTCCTGAGCACCACCGTCCGCGCGCCGACCTTTGGCGTGGTGACCAACCTCCATCTCGGCGTGGGCCAGTACGTGACGGCGGGGACGACAGGCGTGACGTTCATCAGCGCCGACGCGGTATGGATCACCGCCGACTTGCGGGAGAACCAGCTCGTCAACGTGGAGCCCGGGGACCGGGCCACGCTGGTCTTCGACGCGGTCCCGGGCAGGGTCTTCGAGGGCCGGGTCGAGTCGCTGGGCTGGGGCATCAATCCGGGACGCACCGAGGCCGGGGGCCTGCCCGTGAACGCCCCCGCGACCCAGTGGTTCGAGCCCGCCCGCCGCATGCCCGTCCGGATCGTGCTGGAGGGCGGGATGGAGTCCTGGCCCATGCAGGCGCGTCTGGGCGGCAAGGTCGGAGTCCTGATCCACCCCGATGGCGGCGGGCATTTCGTGACCCGGGTGGCCGCGCTGTTCCAACGGCTGGGCGGCGTCCTGAGCGGCATCTACTGAGGCGCGGATGTACGTTCCCCCCCGCCCGCAGCGCGAGGACGACCCCTGGTTCGCGGTGCGGCTCGGGCTTGTTGTCGTGGCCGGGTTCATCGCCATGGCCGTGCTGCGCCCGACGGTGGGAACGCTTTGCGCCGTGCTCCCCATCGGCCTGATCGCGGGGCAGAGAAAGGCGTTCAACCCGGTTCGGGCGCTGGTCGGCCCCATCGCCTTCGGCCTCGTGGTCTGGGTCATGGCGGCCATCGTGGCGCTGACGCGGCCAGTGCCCGGGGTCCTTCTGGTGGTGATGGGGGTCCTGTTCTTCGTGGCCTTCTACCTGACCCGGCGCACCGGCAGCCCGGTCGGGATGCTGATCCTGATCGCCGGCGCAATGATGTCGGTGGCAGGCATGAAGGCGCCCGGCCTCCTCAACGTCTTCCGCGACGGCTTTCTGCTGGGATGCCTCGTGTCGCTGGTGACGATCCCCGTCCTCTACCTGCTGATCCCGGCGGCCACGGCCGAGCGGCTGGTGGAGGTCCGAAGGCCCGCGCCCGGCCATCATGGGGCGGGGTCGCTGATCCGGGCGGGGGTGCTGCTGGGCCTCTGCCTCTGGCTTTATGCCGTGCTGCCGGCCTCGGACATCATCCTGGCCATCGCCGCGGTGTTCCCGCTGATCTTTCCGACCCGGGACGAGGCCTTTGCCGAGGCGGCCGAGCGCAGCCTCGCCACGATCTACGGCGCGGCGGCGGCTTTGGCGGTGCTTGCGGCGCTCTCGCTGTCGGCCCACTTCGCCGTGCTGCTCTGCCTCGTGTTCCTTGTGAGCTTCCTGTTCGGAGAGGCGATGATCGACGGGCGGCACTCGGCCTCCGTCTACCAGTTCGCCCTGTCGGGCGCGATGGGCCTCGTCGCAACGGCCCTGACCACCGGGTCGCCCGGTCCGGCCATCGTCGGGCGGATCATCCTCACGCTGGCGGGCTCTCTCGGGGCGGCGCTGCTGGTCGCGCTCCTCGATCGGGCCTTCTTGGCTCCTGTCCGGCACGCGGACGACTATAGTCCGCATCCCGCCATCCAGCGGAGGCGGACGGGGCGGGAGTTGACATGAGGGTGGGTGGGCGCACCGGATCGTGCTGTCAGCTCCGAGCGCCAGGACCTTGGGGCGAAAACCCAGAGGAGGCGTCTTGTGGACGCATCCCGGAGCACGTCTTCGATTGCCAGGATGCAGCCCTCGGGTGCTACGTCGGCCGTATGGAGTTGCCCCACAGAGAAAAGGCGCTGACCGGAAGACCCGATCAGCGCCTGTGATGTCTTGGCCACGGGCTGCCGCCAGAACCGCCGGCCGACCCTGGTAGGTCAGGCTTCCGGCAGTTGCCTCACCGCGCCCGTCGCGGCCGAGGTGGCGAAGAGGGCGTAGGCTTTGAGCGCCGTGCTCACCTTGCGGGCGCGGGGGGCGGCGGGTTTCCAGCCCCTGGCGTCCTGCTCGGCGCGGCGTGCGGCCAGCTCCGCCTCAGGCACGGCGAGGGTGATGGCGCGGGTGGGGATGTCGATCTCGACCCGGTCGCCTTCGCGCACGAGGCCGATCGTCCCGCCCGATGCCGCCTCCGGCGAGACGTGCCCGATGGAAAGGCCCGAGGTGCCGCCGGAGAAGCGCCCGTCGGTGATGAGGGCGCAGGATTTCCCCAGCCCCTTCGATTTCAGATAGCTCGTGGGATAGAGCATCTCCTGCATGCCCGGGCCGCCCTTGGGGCCCTCATAGCGGATGACCAGAACGTCGCCTGCCTTGATGCGGTTGGACAGGATCGCCTCGACGGCGGCGTTCTGCGATTCGAAGACCCGCGCGGGGCCTGCGAAGACGAGGATGGATTCGTCCACCCCGGCGGTCTTCACGATGCAGCCCTCGGGCGCGAGGTTGCCCGACAGGACCGCGAGGCCGCCATCCTGCGAGAACGCGTGCTCGGCGCTGCGGATCACGCCCTTTTCGCGGTCGAGGTCGAGCTCCGTCCAGCGGCGCTCCTGGCTGAAAGCGGTCTGGGTGGGCACGCCGCCCGGCGCGGCGAGGAAGAACTGGCGGACGGAGTCGTGGTTCGTCCGGCTGATGTCCCACTGGTCGATGGCCGCGCCGAGGGAGCGCGCATGGACCACCGGCACCTCGCGGTGAAGGAGCCCGGCCGCGTCGAGCTGGCCCAGGATCGCCGGGATGCCGCCCGCGCGGTGCACGTCCTCCATGTGGACGTCGGACTTGGCGGGCGCGACCTTGCACAGGCAGGGCACGCGGCGGGACAGGCGGTCGATGTCCTCCATCCCGAAGTCCACGCCGCCTTCATGCGCCGCCGCGAGGATGTGCAGGACCGTGTTGGTGGATCCGCCCATCGCGATGTCGAGCGCCATGGCGTTCTCGAAGGCTTCCTTGGTCGCGATGGACCGGGGCAGCACGTTCTCGTCGTTCTGCTCGTAGTAGCGGCGGGCAAGGTCCACGACGAGGTGCCCCGCCTCTACGAAGAGGCGCTTGCGGTCGGCATGGGTGGCGAGCGTGGAGCCGTTCCCCGGCAGCGACAAGCCCAGCGCCTCGGTCAGGCAGTTCATGGAGTTCGCGGTAAACATGCCCGAGCAGGACCCGCAGGTCGGGCAGGCGGCCTGCTCGATCTGCTTGACCTCCTCGTCGGTCACGGAGTCGTCGGCGGCAGCGACCATCGCGTCCACGAGGTCGAGCGCGACCTCCTTGCCCCTGAAGACGACCTTCCCGGCTTCCATTGGCCCGCCGGAGACGAAGACCACGGGGATGTTGAGCCGCATGGCGGCCATCAGCATGCCTGGCGTGATCTTGTCGCAGTTGGAGATGCAGACCATCGCGTCGGCGCAATGCGCGTTCACCATGTATTCGACGCTGTCGGCGATGAGTTCGCGCGATGGCAGGGAATACAGCATCCCGTCATGGCCCATGGCGATGCCGTCATCGACCGCGATGGTGTTGAACTCCTTGGCGACGCCGCCCGCGGCCTCGATCTCGCGCGCGACGAGCTGGCCCAGGTCCTTGAGGTTGACGTGGCCCGGCACGAACTGGGTGAAGGAGTTCACCACGGCGATGATCGGCTTGCCGAAGTCCGAATCCTTCATGCCCGTCGCGCGCCAGAGGCCGCGGGCGCCGGCCATGTTGCGGCCATGGGTGGTCGTGCGGGAACGGTAGGCGGGCATGGAAACCTCGGCTGGGACGACAGACGGTATGCCCCATGAACCCAAGGGCCGGAAGGTTCAAGAGACGGCCCGTCGGATGATAGGTCGCGAGGGGAGCCGCAGGGTCAAACGCCGGGGCCGGGAGCGGGGGGGCCGTTGGGGACCAGGGCAGCCGGGAGCGCGGCATTGTGGCCGGAGTGGCGGGACCCATCGGTGTTCGGAGGCGGTCGAACTGCCTTGTCAGCCTGATGCGGGGAAGTGCCTTGCCTCGGCTCTGGCAGTGCGGTGGTGGTGCGCCCCTAGGGCCCATGATGCGGTTCAGACCGCACGCTCATCCATCTTGACCCAGGGCGGTGCGCAGGGTCCCTATCCCAGCGGCACGGATTCAGCGGTGGGAGCCTATGACATGCGGCAAGAGCCCGCGGCAGGGGACAGCGGTGACTGGCTCGTCCGACCCGGCCCCGGTCGGACCGGGACAGCCCGTCTCCTCGTGTCCGGCCCATGCGTTCCGCCTACGCGCGCCCTGACGACGGACCGGGCGGGCGCATGACCAGCATGACGAACGTACTCCCTCACGAACGGGACGGGTGGTGGCAGTCCTCAGACTTCTCAC
>CADCUU010000074.1 GCA_902805995.1 uncultured Rubellimicrobium sp. | reverse complement strand
GCGCCCCGACCGTTCGTACCCCTCACGAATTCTTAACCTTCGCGGCGCATCCTGCCCTCAACGAGCAGCCTGACGAGTTCCCCCATGCCCCGCGACGACATCTCCTGGATCAAGGCCTACGGCTGCGACGAACCGCTCCTCGCCGCCCTGCGCCGTTGCGGGGCGCGCCAACGCGCCCGCGAATCCTCCTGGCGCGCGGCGCTGCCCGAGGGGGAACGCCGCGCCTGGGACGCGCTACTTGGCCTCAGCGACGATCCGCAGCCCAAGCTCGCGCAACTGCTGGGGCGTGGCCTCGCTCGGCCCGCCCATGAGGAGGTCCTCGGCCCGCTGGTTCATCGGGAAAAGGATGACCTCGCGGATGTTCTGCTCGTCGGCGAGAAGCATCACCATCCGGTCGATCCCCGCGGCACACCCCCCGTGGGGCGGGGCACCGTAGCGGAACGCGTTGACCATGCCCCCGAACCGCTTCTCGACCTCCTCGGGCGGGTAGCCCGCGATCTCGAAGGCTTTGAACATGATGTCCGGCCGGTGGTTCCGGATCCCGCCGGAGATCAGCTCGTAGCCATTGCAGGCGAGGTCGTACTGGTAGGCATGCACGCTCAGCGGGTCGCCGTTCAGCGCCTCCAAGCCCCCCTGGGGCATGGAGAAGGGGTTGTGCGAGAAGTCGATCTTCCCGTCGTCGGTCTTCTCATACATCGGGAAATCGACGATCCAGCAGAAGGCGAAGCGGTCCTTCTCGACCAGCCCCAGCTCCTCCCCGATCACGGTCCGCGCCCGCCCGGCGATCTTCTCGAAGGCCTCGGGCTTGCCCCCGAGGAAGAACACGGCGTCATCTTTGCCGAGGTTGAGCTGGTTACGAATTGCTTCGGTGCGCTCGGGACCCAGAGCTTTCGCGATAGGCCCGGCAGCTTCGAAACTTTCGACTCCCGCCTGGAACTCATCGTCCGGCTGTGCCAGCGGATTGGTAGCACGCCAGAAGATGTACCCCATGCCCGGCAGCCCTTCCTTCTGGGCCCAGGCGTTCATCCGGTCCGCGAACTTGCGCGACCCACCCTTGGGCGCCGGAATGGCGCGGACCTCTGTCCCTTCCTGCTCCAGAAGCTTGGCGAAGATGCCGAACCCGCCCCCCCGGAAGTGGTCGGAGACGACCTGCATCCGGATCGGGTTCCGCAGGTCCGGCTTATCCGTCCCGTACCAGAGCGCCGCGTCGCGGTAGCTGATCTGCGGCCATTCGGCATCGACGCGGCGCCCGCCGCCGAACTCCTCGAACACACCGCCGATCACCGGCTGGACGGTGGCGAAGATGTCCTCCTGCGTGACGAAGCTCATCTCCAGGTCGAGCTGGTAGAAGTCGGTGGGCGAACGGTCCGCGCGCGGGTCCTCGTCACGGAAGCAGGGCGCGATCTGGAAGTAGCGGTCGAAGCCCGACACCATCAGCATCTGCTTGAACTGCTGCGGCGCCTGCGGCAGCGCGTAGAACTTGCCCGGATGCAGGCGGCTCGGCACGAGGAAGTCGCGCGCCCCCTCGGGCGAGGACGCGGTGATGATCGGCGTCTGGTACTCGCGGAAGTTCTGGTCCCACATCCGCTGGCGCAGCGACCGCACCACGTCCGACCGCAGGGTCATCTTCCTCTGCATGGGCTCGCGCCGCAGGTCGAGGAAGCGGTACCGCAGCCGCGTCTCCTCCGGGTATTCCTGATCGCCAAAGACCTGGAGCGGAAGCTCGCCCGCGGGCCCGAGCACCTCGACCTCGCGGATGAAGACTTCGACCTCGCCGGTCGGGATCTTGGGGTTCACGAGGCTCGCGTCCCGCGCCTTCACCACGCCGTCAATGCGGATGCACCACTCGGCACGCAGCTTCTCCACGTCCCGGAAGGCGGGGGAATCGGGGTCCGCGAGGCACTGCGTCACGCCGTAATGGTCGCGCAGGTCCACGAAGAGGATGCCGCCATGGTCGCGCACCCGATGGACCCAGCCCGAAAGCCGGACGTCCTGGCCGACATGCTCCGCGCGCGGCTCGGCGCAGGTCAGGGTGCGATAGCGATGCATGAGCGGCTCCTTCGGATGATCGCGCCGATCCATCGCAAAGGGCCGGGGAAGTCAAGCGAAGGCGCGGCCGGGCCCCGTTGCTCAGCCCCCGTCGCTCAGCCTCCCATCAGCGCCCGCATCCCCGGGGAACACTGCGCCATGGCGGCCATCGGGTCCATCTCACCGGCCGTCTCAGAGCCCGGAAAAATCAGCTTGGCGGTGCATTTGCAGGTCTCCCGCGACTGCGCGTCGCCGCCCGAACTCTGGAGGCACCCCTCCATGAAGGAGCGGATCACGCCCGCCTCGGGCGACTGCTGCGCCAAGGCAGGCGCGGCAGGAAGAAGGACGACAGCAAACAGGCGCAGCACTCTCGGGATCATGAAAAAACTCGCGTTACGGTGAATGGCCCAGCCATGCCCGCGTGCCGCCCCTCCGCCAAGTCAGGTTTCCAGCACCCCAGGCACGATCCCCCGCAGCGCGTTTCCGACCCAGAGCCGAACCTGCCCCAGATCGTCGGCCCGCAGTAGCCCCTCCCGCGCGGCGCCCGTCTCCAGCATCTCCTCTCGCAGGACTCCCGGCAGACAGCCGCAGCTCAGCGGCGGCGTCCGCAGCCCCTCCCCCCGGTCGAAGAAGACTGTCGTGATCGTCCCCTCGCAGACCTCACCCCGTTCGTTGAGGAACAGCCATTCGTCAGTGCCCTTGGGCAGCGCGGCCCGCGCCTCGTCGTAGAGCGCCCGGTTCGTCGTCTTGTGCCGCAGCCAGGGATCGGCGGAGGACAGCCGCACCGGATGGACCCGCACCCGCCAGAGCGCAGCCGGAACCGGCAGCGGCCCCTCCGTCACCTCGAAGGCCCCGTCCGCCCCCATCGTGAGCCGCAGCCGCGCCGCGCTCCCGCGTCCCTCTCGCAGGACCGCCCGCGCCGCGCCCCCATCGAACCGCCAACCCAGGGCCCCGGCCCCCCGAGCCATCCGAGCCAGATGGCGCTCCTCGCGCAACGGGCGCGCGCCGTCCCAGCCCAGCGTCTCGATCAGCCGAAGTTCCGGCTCGGCCCCGCCCCGGATCAGCTCGTCCATCTCAGCCGCTCACCCCAGCGCCGGCCCCACGAAGCGCGTCTTCCACAGCGCCTCCTCCCATTCTCCCTGCGCGGTGGAATCGGCCACCACGCCCCCGCCCACGTTCAGCGTCACGCGCCCGCCCTCGACCGTCAGCGTGCGAATCGCGACCGAGAAGTCGCAAGCGCCGTGCGGCGCCATCCAGCCCACCGTCCCGCAGTAGACACCGCGCGGATGGGGCTCCAACTCCCGGATGATCTGCATGGCGCGGATCTTGGGCGCCCCGGTAACCGACCCGCAGGGAAACAGCGCGGGCATGAGGCGCGACAGCGAGGCGGGCTCCTCAAGCTTCCCCGTCACGGTGGAGGTCATCTGGTGCACCGTCGGGTACCGCTCCATGGCATAGAGCGCGGGCACCCGGACGCTGCCGGGACGCGCGATCCGCGCGATGTCGTTGCGCAGAAGGTCCACGATCATCAGGTTCTCGGCCCGCGCCTTCTCCGACGCGAAAAGCTCCGCCGCGAGCGCCTCGTCCCGTGCGGGGTCGGGGTCGCGTGGCGCGGTGCCCTTCATGGGCCGCGTCGCGATCACGCCGCCCTCGACCCGGAAGAACAGCTCCGGCGACAGCGACACCACGACCGGCCCTACCCCCAGATCGACATAGGCGCCGTGGCCGGGGACACCGCCTGCGGGCCGCCCGGAGAGGAGCCTTCGCCACAAGTCCAGCGGATCGCCTGAAAGCCGAGCCTCCAGCGGAAAGGTCAGGTTCACCTGATAGCAGTCGCCCGCCGCGATGTAGCCCAGCACCGCCCCGATGGCGCGGTCGTAGTCCGCGCGCGGGGTCAACGGCTCCGGGGGCGACAGCGCCACGGGGCCCGGCTCGCCCTCCACGACCTCGGCAGGACCGTCGAACAGCCCCATGCAAAGGAGCGGCCCCTCCCCGCGCATCACGCCCGAAAGCCGGGGCTCGAACACTGCCCCCGCCTCGTAGGCGATCCAGCCCGCGGCCCAGGCTCCCTCCGCCCGCGCGGCGTCGAGCCGTTGGAGCGCCGGCAGCACCTCGTCCGGGGTCCGGGCGGTGACGACCTCCTGCGGGGTCGCAAAGGACGCGGGGCGGCCGCCGGGGCCATGCTCGACGATGACCTGCCTCATGCGCAGCACCCGGCCGGGGCGCGGGCCGTCCCCGGGCATCCACCCGGTCGCGCTGCGCAGGCGAAGGAAAGGCAGGAGCAGATTCTCACGTCGGGCGACCGATCCCAGGGGCCAAGCGAAGGAACCCTGTCTTCGCCGCCGCATGGGCTATGCGGAGCCAACCCGGGGGTCAATGCGCCGCCGCGACGGCTCGGCTCCCAAGCCCGACACCCACGCAACGAAGAAGGGCGGACCGTGATGGCCCGCCCCCTCGTCCGTCCGTCAGGACAGAAACGTCAGAACTCGTGCGACTGGGGCAGCCGGCCGTGCGGGGTATACTGGTCCACCGCATGGGGCAGCTCGCGCGACAGGCGCTGGAGGATCTCCTGGCGCGACAGCCCGGTCGACTCGGTCAGGTCCTCGATCACGTCGGGACCCAGCGCCGCTTCGAGGTCGTGGGGCTGCATGTCACGGTTCGGGCCGGTGCCGACCCACGAATCCATGGCCTGCCCGTGGCCCGTCTGACGGAAGCGCTGGTCAAGCTCGCCCAGGCCACCGCCGAGGAGGCCGCCCAGGCCGCCGCCCGTGGACCCGCCACCCATTCCGGCACCCGCGCCGCCGCCGAACAGGCTGCCCAGGATGCCGTCGAGACCGCCCCCCATGCTGCCGCCCATTCCGCCCATCTGGCCGCCCATGCCGCCGCCCATGCTGCCGGACTGGCCACCGAGGCCGCCCATTCCACCCATGCCGCCGCCTTGGCGCTGGCGGACCATGTCCTGGATCTTGTCACGGTTCTGGTAGCCCGCCACGGCCAGAAGGCCGAGGAGAGCGGTCATCGAAGGAAGGCCACTACGTGCCATGTCAGTTATCCTTATGCTGCAATGCGGTTCAGGTCCGGCGACGCGCCAGCGCGCCCCAGATGACGAGGACGATGATCGCGCCGATGGTGGCGCCGATGATCCCCACGCCGTTGTTCGCGGCATCGAAGCCCAGCGCCTGCCCCAGCCAGGTGCCGAGGAAGGCGCCGACAATGCCGAGGATGGTGGTCAGGACGAAGCCCTGGGGCTCGTTGCGCCCCGGATGGATCAGCTTGGCGAGGATGCCGGCCACGAAGCCGACGATGATGGTCCAGAGAATGCCCATGGTCGCGTCCTTGATGGGAGTCGGGTCCCCTCATCGGGGCCGCGAGGGATCTGCGTCGTTGCGGCGGGACAACCCGTACCGGCCCGGCCGGGTTCCGATGGGAGGCACCTGCGACGTCGCGGAGTTGGCTCAGAGTTGGCGCTGGACCGCCCGCCGGGACGGCCCGCCACCAGACGCGCCTTGACAGAATGACCTTACGTCACTCATATCCGCGGCATCTTGGGTGCGGAAGGATCGACCATGTCGCCAGCCCTCGGTTTCCTCGTCCTCACCGTCCTGTTCGAGACCTTCGGAACCGCCTGCATCCAGGCCAGCCATCAGTTCACCCGGCTCTGGCCCTCGCTCGGCGTGGTGGTGGGCTACGGCCTGTCCTTCTGGTTCCTGTCGCTCGCGCTCCGCCATGTGCCGCTGGGCGTGGCCTACGCGACATGGTCGGGCTTCGGCATCGTCAACATCGCGCTCGTGGGCTACTTCGTCTTCGGCCAGCGGCTGGACCTTCCGGCGATCTGCGGCCTTGCGCTCGTGTGCTCGGGCATTGCCGTGATGCACCTGTTCTCGACGACATCCTCTCATTGACCACGCAACCGCGGGGGCCACGGGAAGGCCGGGCCCGCGCGGTCCTTTGCGCCTTCCGCGAATTCGGGGTTTCGTGACCCAGGCAGCCTTGCGGTGCCGCCCGTCCTGTCTATAAGCGCGTCGATTTGCGCCGGGGTTTGGGGGACAGAATGCCGAAGCGGACCGACATCAAGAGCATCATGATCATCGGAGCGGGCCCCATCGTCATCGGGCAGGCCTGCGAGTTCGACTATTCCGGCGCCCAAGCCTGCAAGGCCCTGCGGGAGGAAGGCTACCGGGTCGTCCTGGTCAACTCCAACCCCGCCACGATCATGACCGACCCGGAGATGGCCGACGCCACCTACATCGAGCCCATCACCCCTGAGGTCGTGGCGAAGATCATCGAGAAGGAGCGCCCCGACGCGCTGCTGCCGACCATGGGCGGGCAGACCGGCCTCAACACCTCGCTCGCTCTCGCGGACATGGGCGTGCTCGACAGGTTCAACGTGGAGCTGATCGGCGCCAAGCGCGAAGCCATCGAGATGGCCGAGGACCGCAAGCTCTTCCGCGAGGCGATGGACCGCATCGGCATCGAGAACCCCAAGGCCGAGATCATCACCGCCCCCATGGGCACGTCCGGCAAGCGCGACCTCGCCGCGGGCGTCGCGCTCGCCATGGACGCGCTGGAGCATATCGGCCTGCCCGCGATCATCCGTCCCGCCTTCACCCTGGGCGGCACCGGCGGCGGCGTGGCCTACAACCGCGCGGAATACGAGCACTTCTGCCGCACCGGCATGGACGCCTCGCCCGTGGGGCAGATCCTCGTGGACGAGAGCCTCCTGGGCTGGAAGGAGTTCGAGATGGAGGTGGTCCGCGACCGCGCGGACAACGCCATCATCGTCTGCTCCATCGAGAACGTGGACCCGATGGGCGTCCATACCGGGGATTCCATCACCGTCGCCCCCGCGCTCACGCTGACGGACAAGGAATACCAGGCGATGCGCAACGGCTCCATCGCCGTCCTGCGCGAGATCGGGGTGGAAACGGGCGGCTCCAACGTCCAGTGGGCCATCAACCCCGCCGACGGCCGCATGGTTGTGATCGAGATGAACCCCCGCGTGTCGCGCTCCTCCGCGCTCGCCTCCAAGGCCACCGGTTTCCCCATCGCCAAGATCGCGGCCAAGCTCGCGGTAGGCTACACTCTCGACGAGCTCGACAACGACATCACCAAGGTGACGCCCGCGTCGTTCGAGCCGACCATCGACTACGTCGTCACCAAGATCCCCCGCTTCGCCTTCGAAAAGTTCCCCGGCGCTAAGCCCGAACTCTCCACCGCCATGAAGTCGGTCGGTGAGGCGATGGCCATCGGCCGCACGATCCACGAATCGCTGCAAAAGGCCCTCGCCTCCATGGAGACGGGCCTGACCGGCTTCGACGAGGTCTCGATCCCTGGCGCGCCCGACAAGTCCGCCGTCGTCGCCGCCCTGTCGAAGGCCACGCCCGACCGCCTGCGCACCATTGCTCAGGCCATGCGCCACGGCCTTTCGGACGACGAGATCAACTCCGTCACCAAGTACGACCCCTGGTTCCTCGCCCGCATCCGGGAGATCGTGGACACCGAGGCGCGCATCCGCCGCGACGGCCTCCCCGTCACCGAATCCGGCCTGCGCGACCTCAAGATGATGGGCTTCACCGACGCCCGCCTCGCCAAGCTCACGGGCCGCGAGGAGGGCCAGGTCCGCCGCGCCCGCGAGCGGCTGGGCGTCACCGCTGTGTTCAAGCGGATCGACACCTGCGGCGCCGAGTTCGAGGCCCAGACCCCCTACATGTACTCGACCTATGAATCCCCCGCGATG
>CADCUU010000073.1 GCA_902805995.1 uncultured Rubellimicrobium sp. | reverse complement strand
ATGGCCGACCCCTCCTCCCGCCGCGCCGCTGCACTCCCCCCCGAGGCCGCGGCGGAGTTCATCCGCGCGAACCTTCCGCTGACCGAGATCCCGGGAACCGGTCTCCGCCTTCACCTCGCGGGACCGCGAAGCGGCCTGTCCCGCCTCGTTCCGCCCGGGGGTACGCCCTACTGGGCCCATGTCTGGCCGGGGGGCATGGCGCTCGCGCTCCACCTTGCGGCCAAGCCGGAGACGGTTCGCGGCAGGGCCGTGGTGGAAATCGGCGCGGGCTCCGGCCTCGTTGCCCTCGCCGCCCTGCGCGCCGGGGCCGAGGGCGTGCTGGCCATCGAGACGGACCCGCTAGCGGCGGTGGCGATCCGGCTGAACGCCGAGGCGAACGGGCTTCCGGTGCCGGTCGTCCAAGTGCCACGACCCAAGCGTCCTGCCTTGGATCTGGCGAACCTGCAAGAAATCCGGGGCTGCTCCGCCGTCCTCGCCGGCGACGTCTTCTACAACGAGGCTGTCGCCGCGTCCGCAACGGCCTCCTTCGACGCCGCACGGGACGCCCTTGGGCCCGATACGCCAATCCTCATCGGCGATATCGGCCGCCGCTTCCTGCCGCGCGACCGGCTGGAGCCGCTGGCCTCCTACCCCGTCCGCGATGTGGGCGACTCGCCGTCGGCCCCCTTGCGAGAGGGCTGGGTCTTCCGTTGGAAGCCGACCCCCTGACGTGAAAAGGGCGCCCCGAGGGACGCCCTTTCCGATCACGATGGCGGAAGGATCACTCCGCGGCCGCGTCCTCGAGGGACAGGGCCACAAAGCGGGGCTCGCCGGCACGGCGCACGAGCAGGAGTACGGAGTTGCGTCCCCCCTCCTCGGCCGCCGTCACCGCCGCCTCGACATCGGCCACCGTAGCGACGGGCTGCTGGCCCGCCTCCGTGATGACGTCGCCGGGCAGCAGCCCCTTGTCGGCCGCATCCGAGACCTGGTCGATCTCGGTCACGACGACGCCCTGCTGGTCTTCCGGCAGGCTGAACTGCTGCACGAGTTCCGGCGTGACCGGGGACAGCGTGAGGCCCAGCATCTCGGAGGTTTCCGGCACGCCCGGCTGCGTCTGGGCCGAGGCGGGAACGGCTTCGGCCTCCGCATCCTCGCGGCGGGCCAGCGTGACCTCCAGCGGGACCGTCTCGCCGTCGCGCAGGACTTCCATTGTCACGGCATCGCCCACGGGCGAAGCGCCGACGCGGCGGACGAGATCCCGGGTGTCCTCGATCTCCTCGCCCTCGAAGGTCAGGATCACGTCGCCCGCCTGCATCCCGGCATCGAGAGCGGGCCCTTCCGGCACGTCGGTCACGAGGGCGCCGGCGGCGGCCTCAAGGCCCTCGATGGCGCCGACCATGTCGGGCTCCACGTATCT
>CADCUU010000072.1 GCA_902805995.1 uncultured Rubellimicrobium sp. | reverse complement strand
AGCGCGAGGACGGGAACGAGAAGGAGTCGGGTCATGGCAGCCTCTCCCATGAGGGCAGGTCTCGGGTGACCTAGATAGGACCTGGGGGCGGCTTGTCGAAGCCGCATCGGAGGAGTTCGGACATGATCGACGTCTTGGCGACACTCTGCTTACTGGAAGCGCCCGGAACCTGCGCCCCGCGCGTGGTGCCTGTCGGGGCCGAAACCTGCGCCGAGGCGGAGGCGGCCGCGGCAGCCCGGCTGGAGGCATGGCGGATAGGCTATGTCGTCGGGGACGTGCGTTGCGGCACCTCAGATGAGCCACCACTCGACTTCGACGAGGTCAGCCCGGGGCTGTTCGTGCATCGGGGGCAGGTGGGGCTCGCGGACGAAGGGAACGGGGGCGACATCGGCAATATCGCCTTTGTGGTGGGCGCTGAGGCGGTGGCCGTGATCGATGCGGGTGGCTCGCGGGCCTTGGGCGAGGCGGTCGTGGCCGCCGTCCGGGCCGTGACGGAACGGCCGATCCGCTTCCTGATCCTGACCCACTTCCATCCCGACCACGTCCTTGGCGGGACCGCGCTGGTGGACGCGGGCGCGGAGGTCCTGGCACATGAGAGGCTCCCCGATGCCATGACGGCGCGGGCCGATGCCTTTTTGCAGCAAGGGAGCCGCCAGATCAGGGAGGGCTTCATCGGAAGCGGGCTGCCGGGCGTGGATCGAACGATCTCCGGCCACGAGGTCCTCGACCTTGGGGGACGGGTTCTGGAGCTTCAAGCCTGGCCAGTGGCCCATTCCGAGGCCGACCTGACCGTGCTGGACCGCACGGCGAATACCCTCATCGCCGGGGACCTGCTGTTCGACGGGCACCTGCCGACGCTCGACGGGTCGCTTCACGGCTGGCTCGATGTCCTAGACCGGCTGGAGGAGCTGGACGCGGAGCGGGCGGTGCCCGGTCACGGCGGTCCGCTCCTGTCCTGGCCCGAAGGGCTGGCGGCGGAGCGTCGCTATCTCGATACGCTCCGCCGTGATGTCCGCGATCATCTCGCCAAGGGCGACACGATCACTGAAACGGTGAAGGCCGCCGCGCAGGACGAGAGGGGGAGATGGACCCTCTTCGACGAGCACAACCCCCGGAACGCCACCACGGCCTATACCGAGCTGGAATGGGAGTGACGGGCTGGCTCAGCCTGCCGCAGCCAGCATGATCTGGGCTATGGAATAGGCGCGCTGTTCAAGGAGCACGGGCGACTCGCAGACATAGGTCAGCGAACTGGCGCGGTCGTTGAAGACGCGAAGGCGCCCGTCGAGTTCGGCCTCGATCTCGTCGATACGGTCGAAATCGGGCTCTTCGGCGGCCTCCATCTGGGCCATCTGCGCTTGCAGCTCGTCGATCTCGGCGGCCAGCCGGCTCTGGTTCTGGGCATAGCCGACGATCCCGGTGACGATCTCGGCCCGCTGCCGGTCGATCTGGTCGAACGTGACCTGATACAGGCGCGCATAGTCATCAAGGGTGAAGTCGGGGCGATCGGCCGCGACCTCGGCCACAAGATCCCGGGCCTGCTCCTCGGATACCCGCCGGAGAGCGAGCTGGGCGGCCACATTCCGGAGGTCGTCGGGTAGGGAGCCTGCCTCCTCTGGGATCGGATGCGGCCACATGACCCCGATCGAGAGATGCTCCACCCTGCGCTGGATGCAGGGCCAGTCAGGATCGCTCGGGTCGGCCGCCAGAAGGGGGGTGGCGACCGTGATCAGGCTGAGTCCCGCCCAGACCGCTCGCGACGTCATTCTCATGTTCGTTCCCTAGCGTCAGTTGTGCTTCGTTTGGTTTGACACCTCACGATTGCAAAATACCTCGTCCGAAACGTCGTCAAAACCAGAGGCCGGTCCACCGGTCCGTTGACGGGGAGGATCATTATCATGCGCACGCGCGCCGCCGTGGCTGTGAGGGCCGGAGCACCGCTTGAGATCATGGAGGTCAACCTGGAGGGTCCCCGGGCGGGCGAGGTTCTGATCGAGGTCAAGGCCACGGGGATCTGCCACACCGACGAGTTCACGCTGTCGGGGGCGGATCCGGAGGGGATGTTTCCGGCCATTCTGGGCCATGAGGGCGCGGGCGTGGTGCTGGAGGTGGGCGCGGGGGTGACGACGCTCAAGCCCGGCGACCACGTGATCCCGCTTTATACCCCCGAGTGCCGGCAGTGCCCGTCGTGCCTGTCCCGCAAGACGAACCTGTGCACGGCCATTCGCGCGACCCAGGGCCAGGGCCTCATGCCGGACGGGACCACGCGGTTTTCCATGCTCGATGGCACGCCGATCCTGCACTACATGGGCTGCTCGACCTTTGCCAACCACACGGTCCTGCCCGAGATCGCGCTGGCGAAGGTGCGCGAGGACGCGCCCTTCGACAAGATCTGCTACATCGGCTGCGGGGTCACGACCGGAGTGGGCGCGGTGATCAACACCGCGCAGGTGGAGGCGGGCTCCACGGCGGTGGTGTTCGGCCTGGGCGGCATCGGGCTCAACGTGATCCAGGGGCTCAGGCTCGCGGGCGCGGACATGATCATCGGCGTGGACCTCAACCCCGACCGCGAGGCCTGGGGGCGGCGCTTTGGCCTCACGCACTTCGTGAACGCCTCCGAGGTGCCGCGCGCCGAGATGGTGGCGCATCTGGTGAACATGACCAAGCGGCGCGGCGACCTCATCGGGGGGGCGGACTACACCTTCGACTGCACCGGCAACGTGGGCGTCATGCGCCAGGCCTTGGAGGCCGCGCACCGGGGCTGGGGCGTGTCGGTGGTGATCGGGGTCGCTCCGGCCGGGGCCGAGATCAGCACCCGCCCCTTCCAGCTCGTGACGGGGCGCACCTGGAAGGGCACGGCCTTTGGCGGCGCGCGCGGCCGCACGGACGTGCCCAAGATCGTGGACTGGTACATGGACGGCAAGATCGAGATCGACCCCATGATCACCCACACCATGCCCCTCGAGCAGATCAACCACGGCTTCGAGCTGATGCGCAACGGCGAAAGCGTCCGAGGAGTCGTGGTGTATTGAGACAGGGGAGGGCTGGATCTGAGACTAAAGTCGCAGAGATGGGCGGAGTGTTTCGCACTACCTTCTCCGAAGCGATCAATGTCCGGATCGGCGGAACTGCGTCAGGCCGTTCAGGTCCAACTATCATCGAACTGCCATGGAGCGGGGAGCGGACCTCCACGGCCCTGCCCGCCCCACAGCCGCAACACCCGGTCGGGCACGATTTCAGGCACTGCGAGCCACGCGCCCTGATCGGGGCGGGCCAAGCGAACACCGAACGCCAAGTGGAAAGGAGCTAGTCAGGACGATTTTCGGGATGGCACCTGCGGGACTGGTCCTGGATCCGCACAAGGCTGCCGCTGGCGATGTTGGAGGCTTCGCCTGTCCCACTCAATCGAAGTGAAGACAAAAAATCACGTCCCCCCAGGGAGGAAACAATGAGAAGATCACTTCTGTTGTCCGCGGCATTCATTGCCGGCGGAGTGGCCCCGATATTTGCTCAAGAGGCCCAGACGGATCCCGCGCAGGCGGCACCGGCCGAGCAGACCGACCAGACGGCACAAACCGCGCAGGCGGACCCGGCAGCGCCAGCCGCCGATGCTACCCAAGCCGACGCGACCCAGATGGCGCAAGGCGACCTGCAATCGCTGATCGACGATCCCACCCAGTGGGCGATCCAGACCGGCGACTACGCGAATACGCGCTTCTCGCAACTCGAACAGATCAACCGGGACAACGTGGGCGACCTTCAGGTGGCCTGGACGTTCTCGACCGGCGTCCTTCGCGGACATGAGGGGAGCCCCCTCGTCGTCGGCGACATGATGTACGTGCACACGCCGTTCCCGAACACGGTTTACGCGCTCGATCTCGCCAACGAAGGGCGGATCGTCTGGCGCTACGACCCGCAGCAGGACCCCAACGTGATCGCCGTGATGTGCTGCGACACGGTGAACCGCGGTGTGGCCTACGCGAACAACACCATCTTCCTGCATCAGGCCGACACGACCATTGTCGCCCTCGACTCGATGACCGGTGAGGTGAAGTGGACCGTCAAGAACGGCGACGCGGCGAACGGAGAGACCAACACCGCGACCGTGATGCCGGTCAAGGACATGATCCTCGTCGGCATCTCGGGCGGGGAATACGGCGTGCGCGGCCACCTGACCGCCTACGACCAGGCTACGGGCGAGATGCGGTGGCGCGCCTATTCGACCGGCCCGGACGAGGAGATGCTTGTCGATCCGGTCAACACCACCGTCCTCGGTGAGCCTATCGGCGAGAACTCCTCCATCGAGAGCTGGGAGGGGGACCAGTGGCAGATCGGCGGCGGCACGACTTGGGGCTGGTACAGCTATGACCCCGAGTTGGATCTGATCTACTACGGCACCGGCAACCCCGGCACCTGGAACCCGTCTCAGCGCCCGGGCGACAACAAGTGGTCCATGACCATCATGGCCCGCGACCCGGACGACGGCATGGCCCGCTGGTTCTACCAGAAGACCCCCCATGACGAGTGGGACTACGACGGCGTGAACGAGAACATCCTCGTCGATCAGGAGATCGACGGCGAGATGCGCCAGCTCCTCGTCAACTTCGACCGGAACGGCTTTGCCTACACGCTGGACCGCGCCACGGGCGAACTCCTCGTGGCCGAGAAGTACGACCCCGCCGTCAACTGGGCGACCGAGGTCAACATGGACCCGGCGTCGGACCAGTACGGCCGTCCGCAGGTCGTCGCCGACTACTCCACCCGCGCGGGTGGCGAGGACACGAACGTGACGGGCATCTGCCCAGCGGCGCTCGGGTCCAAGGACCAGCAGCCGGCGGCTTTCTCGCCGGAGACGGGGCTGTTCTACGTGCCGACGAACCACGTCTGCATGGACTACGAGCCCTTCCGGGTGAGCTACACCGCGGGCCAGCCCTTCGTGGGGGCGACGCTTTCGATGTACCCGGCGCCGGACAGCCATGGCGGCATGGGCAACTTCATCGCCTGGGACGCCACCACGGGCGAGATGAAGTGGTCGCTGCCGGAGCAGTTCTCGGCTTGGTCGGGCGCCTTGGCGACGGCTGGCGACGTTGTTTTCTACGGCACGCTTGAGGGCTACCTGAAGGCGGTCGATGCCGAGACGGGCGAGGAGCTTTACCGCTTCAAGACCCCGTCCGGGATCATCGGCAACGTGATGACCTACGAGCACGGCGGCAAGCAGTATGTCGCGGTCCTGTCGGGCATCGGCGGCTGGGCGGGCATCGGCCTCGCGGCGGGCCTGACCAACCCACAGGAAGGCCTGGGTGCGGTCGGCGGCTATTCGAGCCTCCGGGACTTCACCGCCCTGGGTGGCCAGCTCACGGTCTTTGCGGTTCCGGACTGATCGGACGGCGCAGGCAAGACGGCCGGCGGGGGATCACCCCTGCCGGCTTCCATGACAGCAGGAGTTCATGACGATGCGCATTTCGCGCTCACCGGGCCTACTGATTACCGCACTGATGTGCGTGGCCTCGGCTGCCTGGTCGCAGCAGGCCGACACGTCCCAGGATGCGGCCCAGACCGGCGGCGAGGCTCCGGCCCAGGCGGCGGGCCAAGCTCCGGCGCAGGACGCGGCCCTGGATCCCGGCCTCGCGGTCGCCCGCGAGGAGGACGGGCGATACTTCAACGCTGAGGATATCCCGACCTTCAACATTTCCGAGGACGGGACAGTCGACTGGCGTACCTATTCCGGCTTCCGCCGCTATCACGCGGAATGCCACGTCTGCCACGGACCGGACGGCGAGGGGTCGAGCTATGCGCCCGCGCTGAAGGACTCGGTCATGCGTCTGGACTACTACGACTTCTACGGGATCGTAGCCGGCGGCATCCAGCACGTGGACGCGGGAAGCAACAACGTCATGCCGGCCTTCGGGACGAACGTGAACGTCATGTGCTACCTCGACGACATCTACGTTTATCTCCGGGCGCGTGGCGCAGGCGCCATCGAGCGCGGGCGGCCCGCCGAGCGGGAAGACAAGTCCGAAGCCATTCGCGCAGACGAAGATGCCTGCCTGGGGGCCTAAGCGCGCCCTGGCCCTGGCGCTAGTGGTCCTGGGCGGCGGGGCGGGTGCGCAGACGGTGCCGGACCTCGTCTCCACGACGGCGTTCCGCGTCTGCTCGGACCCCGCCGCCTGGCCTGCCTCCACCGAGGACGGGTCTGGCTACGAGAACCGGATCGCCGAGCTACTCGCGGGGGAGCTTGGGCGTCCGGTGGAGTATGTCTGGTACCCGATGTCGACGGGCTTCATCCGCAACACGCTCAACGCGGCGGAGTGCGACGTCGTCATCGGCTATGCCCAAGACGCCGAGGTCGTCCTGAACACCAACCACTACCTGACCTCGACCCATGTCATGGTCACCGCGGCCGATGGGCCTCTGGCCGAGGTGACGGAGCTGTCGGACCCGAGGCTGGCGGACGCGCGGATCGGCGTCGTCGCGGGAAGCCCCCCGGCCACCCACCTCGCGCGGCTGGGGCTTCTGCGGAACATCAAGTCCTACGAGCTCTTCGCCGACCGGCGGCACGACTCCCCGCCCGACCAGATGATCGCGGACTTGGAAGCGGGCGAGATCGACGTGGCTTTGATGTGGGGGCCGATCGCGGGGCCGATGGTGAAGCAGCAGCACCCTACGCTGACGGCGATCCCGCTTCTGGAAACCGGGTCGCCGCCCCTGTCCTATCGGATCACGATGGGCGTGCGTCAGGGGGAGGACGCCTGGAAGCGGGAGCTGAACTCCCTCATCCGTCGTCATCAGGATGAGATCGACGCGATTCTTCGCGACTCCGGGGTGCCCCTGCTGAACGACATGGGCACCGAGATCAAGGCGGAGGAGTAAGGGCCGTGCTGCGTGCCATGCTCCTTTTCGGCTGCCTGATGCCGGGCGGCCTCCTGGCCCAAGCGGTCCCGGAGCCCGAGGGCTACCGCGCAGCCCCCTATGCCGCGCCGGTGCCGGAAGGGCTCTCCGGGGCGACAACGGTCAATGTGGAGGAGGCGCGCGGGCTCTGGGAGGAGGGGGAGGTTGCGTTCATCGACGTGCTCCCCCGAGAGCCGAAGCCCGCCGACCTGCCCGAGGGGACGATCTGGCGGGAGCGCCCGCATGACAGCATCCCCGGGGCGACGTGGCTGCCGAATGTCGGCTACGAGGAACTGTCGCCGGAGGAGCAGGCCTATCTGGACGGTGGGCTTCGCGCGGTTACGGAGGGCGATCCGACCCGGCCGGTCCTGTTCTTCTGCAAGACGGACTGCTGGATGTCCTGGAACGCGGCGAAGCGGGCCCTCGGGATGGGCTACGAGAACGTCACATGGTTCCCGGGCGGCGCGGACGGCTGGGCGGGCGCGGGGTTCGAGACTGAGCCCGCCGAGCCGATGACGATCCCATGACGGTTGCGCATCGGATGCCGTGGACCTCAGTCCTCGGCGAAGAAGTGGTTGTTGAGGATGTAGCGGCCACCGCGGAGCCAGGCATCGTCGGTATTGCCGCGGATGTCGACCGCGAGCATCCGCACGAATTCTCCGCTTTCGGTGTCGCGCAGGGCGAGGTTCATGGACAGGATCAGGTTGGAGACCTTCTGGACCTCTCCCACCAGGGAATAGTCCGCGCCAAGCTGCTCGGCCATGCGCACCTCGCAGTCGTTGCAGTTCGCGGGATTCAGGGTCCGCTCCATCTCTTCAGTCACGGGCGCGAGGTCCAGGAGATTGAAGCCCTCCGCCTCGAACCGCTCGCGAACCGCAGCCTCCAGAAGGGCGAGTCGCGC
>CADCUU010000071.1 GCA_902805995.1 uncultured Rubellimicrobium sp. | reverse complement strand
GCAAGCTCAAGGAATACAGAGGGATCGCCATGCGCTGCTGCAAGACCGACGAAAGCTTCAGCGCCTTCATTGCCCTGGCAGCCACCGTCATCCGACTGAGGTGAACGTCAACAAGCCCTAGGCAGGCACCCGCGAAGCCCAGAAGGCCCGCCCCGACAAGCTCGAGCGAGTGATGCACGGTTTCGTCCCTCAGCATGAGTCCAGGGGCGGAGCTTGCCGACGAACGGTTAATATCTGGTTAACTTGGCGAGGTCGGTAACTCGTTTGTCGCTTTTCGGCCTCAGCTGGTTTGTCTCGAGGTGCCAACGGATGTGATCGGGGCCGCGAGGGCCTGGGCCGGCCAGGCCACGACCGCCACCGCACCGCCCGTAGCATCGTTGGCGAAGGTCAGGCGGGCCCCCGTCCGTTCGAGAAGGGACTTGGCGATGAAGAGGCCGAGCCCCATCCCCTCATAACCGGGGCGGCTGCTCTGGTCCTCTCCCGTGCGCTCGGCGGTGCGGGGGGAAGGGCGGCCGCGCAGGAAGGGGTCCCCGATGCGCTCCAGATCGGCGGGGGCGAAGCCCGGGCCGTCGTCGTGGATGCGGACGGACAGGCGCTCGGGCGTCCAGTCGAGCCGGATGTCCACCTGTGTCGCCGCGAAGTCGACGGCGTTCTGGACGAGGTTGCGCAGGCCGTGGACGATCTCCGGCCGGCGCGGGATCTCGGGCTGGCGGCCCTCCGGGACCAGAACCTCGACCAGCTTACCGCGCGACAGATGGGGCTCGGCGGCCTCGCGCAGGACGGCCTCGACGAGGGCGCGGTCGAGGTAGCCGTCGCGTCGGCCAGCCTGGCCCATGGCACGCAGGATGTCGCGGCAGCGGTCGGCTTGCGCGCGCAGAAGCTCCGCATCCTCAAGGAGATGCGGGAGGTCCGGGCGGTCGCGCAGCTCCTCGATCATCTCGGCGGAGACGAGCTTGATGGTGGCCAGGGGCGTGCCCAGTTCGTGCGCGGCGGCGGCCACCACGCCGTCGAGGTCCGACAGCCGCTGCGCCCGCCCGAGCGCGAGGCCCGCGGCGGTGAGCGCTTCGCTCATGGCGTTGGTTTCGGCGGTGACAGTGCGGGCGTAGAGCCCGAGGAAGACCACGCCGATCACGAGGGCGATCCAGAACCCCCAAAGAAAGAGGTCTGGCGTTTCCACCGGCCCCTCGGGCGTGAGGATGGGCAGGTGCCAGGGGCCGATCGCGGTGACCACGGCGAGGGTAAGCCCGCCCAGCAGGAGCGTGCTACGGAGATGGAGGACCGCCGCCGCGATGGTCACGGGGGCGAGGAGGAGGACCGCGAACGGATTGTTGAGGCCCCCCGTCAGAGCGAGCAGAAGCCCGAGCTGGAGGATGTCGAAGATCAGGAGGAGCGCGGCCTCGCGTTCCGTGAGGCGGCGGGTGCGGGGGGCGGTGAAGCTTGCGACAAGGTTCACCAGCACCGAGGCGCCGATGGCCAGCGACGCGGCCCCCGTGGCGATGTCGAGGTGCAGAAGGCGCGTGGCGACGACCAGGGCGGCGACCTGTCCCGCGATGGCGACCCAGCGCAGGATCGTGAGCGTGCGCAACGGCACCCAGTCGCGGCGGCGCTCGGAGTCCGGAAGGCCGGCAAGAGGATCGGAGATCTCGGGTTCCAGCGAGGCGGACCTCCTGCGGCTTGCGGCGGTTGGGCGCATTGTTACGGAGCGGCCCAGGGCGGATCAACGCCCCGCACCAGATAGGAGGATCCCCCATGCGGACCAGCACCATCGCCGTCGCGGCCGCCGCCGTGGCCCTGGCCGGGGTCGCGGCCATGGCCCTGAGCCCGATGTTCCGCGCCGGGGACGCCTTTGCGGACTGCCGGGGCGGGCAGGTGGCGGGCGGCGACATCGGCGGGCCTTTCACGCTCGTGAACGGGCGCGGCGAGACGGTGACGGATGCGGATGTCATCACCCAGCCGTCGATCGTCTATTTCGGTTTCGCGACCTGCCCGGATGTCTGCCCGCTCGACCTCGCCCGCAACGGGCAGGCCGTGGATATCCTGGAGGAGCGCGGGGTGGAGGCCACGCCGGTCTTCATCACCATCGATCCGGAGCGGGACACGCCCGAGATCGTGGCGAGCTATGGCGAGGCGTTCCATCCGCGCATGGTGTCCCTGACGGGGACCGTCGATCAGGTCGATGCGGCGGCGGACGCGTATCGCGTTTACTACGCCAAGCAGGGCGACGACCCGGAGACCTATCTGATGGACCACTCGACCTACAGCTACATCGTGCTGCCGGGGACGGGGTTCGTGGACTTCGTGAACCGGGACGAGACACCTGAGGTCCTGGCCGAGCGCGTCGGATGCTTTGCAACAGCGGCAGGGGCCTGACGCGGCGAGCATTGAAAGTTGCGGGGCAAGGTCTATTGTCGACCCATGTCGCCCGATGGACCCATGCCGATCCCCGAATCCGCGTCCGAGGCGCTCGACCTCGGGCCCGATCCGTCGCTCCTTCTCGTCGACGACGATGAGGCCTTCCTGAGGCGTCTGGGCCGGGCCATGGAGCGGCGGGGCTTTGCGGTGGAGATGGCGGGATCGGTCGCGCAGGCCCTGGCTGCCATCGCGGTCCGGGCTCCAGCCTTTGCGGTGGTGGACCTTCGGCTGGGCGACGGCAACGGGCTCGACGTCGTGGAGCGGCTGCGCGAGCGGCGCGACGATGCCCGGGTGATCGTGCTGACGGGTTATGGGGCGATCGCCAGCGCCGTGGCCGCCGTGAAGATCGGAGCCATCGACTACTTGTCCAAGCCTGCCGATGCCGCCGAAGTGACGCGCGCCCTTCTGGCCCAGGAAGGCGACCTGCCCGAGCCGCCCGAGAACCCCATGAGCGCGGACCGTGTCCGGTGGGAGCATATCCAGCGCGTCTACGAGATGTGCGACCGCAACGTGTCCGAGACGGCGCGACGGCTAGGGATGCATCGTCGCACACTTCAGCGCATCTTGGCCAAGCGCAGCCCGAAATAGGGCATCGTGCCTGTTCCAGGATGTTTCACGTGAAACATCTCAGGTCTTTGCCTCTGCGGTCAGCCAGCGCATGAATTGGCGCAGCGCCGGACGGGCAGGCCCGGGGCGGCGCACCATCCAGAAGCCGAAGCGCGGGTCGGTCGCGGCATGGACGGCGCGCAGCCGCTCGGAGGCGAGGTCGTCGCCGAGGAGGGCCAGAAGCTCCACATACAGCCCGTAGCCTGCCCGAGCCGCCGAGAGGGCCAGTTCCTCGGTCGGCATGGTAGTCGCCTTCAGGGTTTCCGGGTCGAGTCCGATGCGGCGCAGCCAGGAGCGCTCCTCGTAGGAGCCCTCCTCGAAGATCCAGGGCATCTCGGCCATCTCGGCGGGGGAGAGCGCGGTGTGGTCGCCCAGGAGCTTGGGCGCGCCGACCACGGTATAGGCGGCGGGGACCAGCATCTCGGTCTCCAGTCCCGTCCAATGGCCGTCGCCCAGGCGGATCGCGAGGTCCATGCGTGCCCGGGCCAGATCCACGACCTGTCGGTCCGGATGCAGCGATAGGGGCACCTCGGGGTGGCGGGCCCAGAAGCGACCCAGGCGCGGCACGAGCCATTGGCTCGCGAAGGCCGGGGTGAGCGTCACGCGAAGGGGGCGGCCATCCTCGCCGGCCTTGACCTCCTCAATGGCGGCGGAGATCGACTCGAAGCCTGCGGTCAGGGCAGTGGCGAGGCGTTCGCCTTCGGGAGACAGTGCCATGCCCCGGCCCGCCCGTGCCAGGAGAGTCACGCCTAGGGCCGCCTCCAATCCCCTGACCTGCTGCGCGACCGCTGCATGAGTGACGTTCAGTTCCCGCGAGGCGGCGGAGAAGCCGCCCAATCGGGCCGCTGCTTCAAAGGCCCGGAGGCTGGTCAGGGACGGAAGCTGCATGTTAGCCCATCTAACAGGTGAGAAGGATTCCTGCCTCGCTCTTCGGTTCTGGGCTGCCTATCTGGGCGGCACAAGATCAAGGAATGCAGTCATGTTCAGGATCATCGCCGAAGCCATCGGCATCGCGGCTCATGCCACGCTGCCCCGAAGTGTGCCGTCGCGTCGCGAGACGCCTCCGCCCGTCGCCGCGCCCCCCCGGTGGCCGCGCCTGGGGTGAGCCGTCAGGCCGCCATCAGCTCCGCATGCCGGGCGAGGAAGGCGGCCCGGGACTCCAGTGGGGGCCTGAGCCGCAGTTCAAGCCCCGTGACCACCTCCTCGTCAGGCCGTCCGAACAGGCGGTCGGCTTCCGGGACGGAGAAGCCCGCGATGCGCGTGGCCTCCAGCCAGGCGCTCACCTTGTCGGCGCGCTTGATGGCGGCCTTGACCTCGCGCGGGAGGGTGGCAGGCAGGCCGAAGCGCAGGTGGACCGCTGCCGCGAGCCGGGCGTCGAGCGCGCCGTAACCTTCCCCCAGGACGGCTTTCACGGGGGAGATCATGTCACCGATCACGTATTCGGGCGCGTCGTGCAGAAGAGCAGCGAGGCGCCAGCGCGGCGAAGGGTCGGGCGAGGCGAGGCCGAAGATCTGCTCAACCAGAAGCGAATGCTCGGCCACGGAATAAGGCCAGTCGCCCCGCGTCTGCCCGTTCCAGCGGGCGACGAAGGCCAGGCCATGGGCGATGTCCTCGACCTCCACGTCCATCGGGGTGGGATCGAGGAGGTCCAGCCTCCGCCCCGACAGCATCCGTTGCCATGCCCGCCTGACCACGACGACCTCCCTCTTCCCGCCGCGATTTAGCCCGGGCGGCCCCTGGGCTGCAATTCGTTGCCCCGAAAGGCCTGGGATGCTAAGGCACCGGGCCAGACCCGTTCCCGGAGAGACCCGCCATGCCGCTCGACACCCGCGACTTCCACGTCAAAGACCTCGGCCTCGCCGCCTTCGGTCGCAAGGAGCTCGCCATTGCCGAGACCGAGATGCCGGGCCTCATGGCCCTGCGGGAGGAGTTCGGGACCTCCAAGCCGCTGAAGGGCGCGCGGATCGCGGGCTCGCTCCACATGACGATCCAGACCGCCGTGCTGATCGAGACTCTGGTGGAGCTGGGGGCCGACGTGCGCTGGGCGTCCTGCAACATCTTCTCCACCCAGGACCACGCGGCGGCCGCCATCGCCGAGGCGGGCGTCCCCGTCTTTGCCGTCAAGGGCGAGACGCTGGAGGAGTACTGGGCCTACACGGACCGCATCTTCGCCTTCCCCGATGGGACGGCGAACATGATCCTTGACGATGGTGGCGATGCGACGCTCTACATCCTTCTCGGCGCGCGGGTGGAGGCCGGCGAGGCGGACCTGATCGCGGTGCCGACCTCGGATGAGGAGGTCTGCCTCTTCAACCAGATCCGCAAGCGCCTGGGCGAGGAGCCCGGCTGGTTCACCCGCCAGCGCGACGCGTTGCGCGGCGTCACCGAGGAGACGACGACCGGCGTGAAGCGGCTGTACGATCTGCATCGCAAGGGGCTGCTGCCCTTCCCGGCGATCAACGTCAACGACTCGGTCACCAAGTCCAAGTTCGACAACAAGTACGGCTGCAAGGAATCGCTCGTGGACGGCATCCGCCGCGCGACCGATACGATGATGGCCGGCAAGGTCGCGGTCGTGTGCGGCTATGGCGACGTGGGCAAGGGCTCGGCGGCCAGCTTGCGTGGCGCGGGCGCGCGGGTGAAGGTGACGGAGGTCGATCCGATCTGCGCGCTCCAAGCGGCGATGGATGGCTACGAGGTCACGATCCTGGAGGACGAGGTCGCGACGGCGGACATCTTCATCACCACGACGGGGAACAAGGACGTCATCCGGCTCGAGCATATGCGGGCGATGAAGGACATGGCCATCGTCGGCAACATCGGCCACTTCGACAACGAGATCCAGGTCGCCGCGCTGCGCAACCACAAGTGGACCAACATCAAGGAACAGGTGGACATGATCGAGATGCCTTCGGGCAGCCGGATCATCCTCCTGTCCGAAGGGCGGCTCCTCAACCTCGGCAACGCGACGGGGCATCCGTCCTTCGTGATGTCGGCGTCCTTTTCGAACCAGGTGCTGGCGCAGATCGAGCTTTGGACCAAGCCGGGCGACTATGTCCCCGGGGTCTACATCCTGCCCAAGCAGCTCGACGAGAAGGTGGCGCGGCTGCATCTCAAGAAGATCGGCGCCAAGCTCACCGAGCTTCAGAAGGATCAGGCCGACTATATCGGTGTGACGGTGGACGGGCCGTTCAAGCCCGAGCACTACCGTTACTGACCTGTGGCGACGACCGGGGGCGGCGTTGGGCTGCCCCTGCTGACCGGTTCGGAGGGACCCATGCGCGTCATCCTGTCTGTTCTGGGCGTGCTGATGATCCTGGCGGGCCTTCTCTGGGCCGCGCAGGGAAGCGGGCTGTTCCCCTATCCGGCGCAGAGCTTCATGATCGGCAGCCGCCCCTGGATCGGCTGGGGGCTCCTGCTGGCGGCCGGGGGTCTTGGGGTTCTCTGGCTGGCTCGGCGGGGTGATCGGCGCCCTTAAGGGGCCGTGTCGCCCAGGGCGCAGATCCTGTGCCACTCCTCGGCCGCGACCGGTTGGACGGAGAGACGGCTGTTCTTCACCAGGACCATCTCGGCCAGTTCAGGCACCGCCCGGATCTCCTCCAGCGTGACGGCGCGCGCGAATGACCGGAGCGCGCGGACATCCACGCAGTCCCAGCGGGGGTCGTCGGTGGTGCTGTCGGGGTGGCAGGGGGCGGTGACCTCCACGATGCCCACCACGGCGCGGCCCTTCTGCGAATGGTAGAAGAAGCCCAGGTCCCCCGGCTGCATCGCGCGCATGTTGTTGCGGGCCTGGTAGTTACGCACGCCATGCCATTCGCCCCCGGTGTCACCCAGGGCGACCTGCTCCTCCCAGCCGAAGACATCGGGTTCGGATTTGAAGAGCCAGTAGGCCATGATCGCACCCTTTGCTGCCGCCGCGTCTGACGCGGTTGCAGTTCGGGGAGCGGGGGGCCGGTGTCAACGGCCCGTCGCGCTCATTCCGCGCGAAGCGGACGGTCGAGGAGACGACGCAACGCCTCGCCCACGCCGACCCGGCCTTCCACGAGCGCCGCGACTGCCTGGGTCACCGGGAGGTCGATGCCGAGGCGCGCGCCGAGGTCGCGTGCGGCCCGTGCGGTCGCGACGCCTTCGACGGTGACGGCCTTGTCGAAGCTTTCCCCGCGCCCGAGCGCGAGGCCGTAGCGCATGTTGCGCGAGCCTTCAGAAGTCGCCGTAAGCACGAGGTCCCCGAGACCGGACAGACCCATGAGCGTGCTCTCCTCGGCGCCGCAGGCTTGGGCGAGGCGCCGCATCTCGGCGAAGCCACGGGTGAGGAGCGCTGCACGGGCGGATTCGCCGAAGCCGCCGCCGATGCAGGCGCCGCAAGCGATGGCGATGACGTTCTTGAGCGCCCCGCCCAGTTCGGCCCCCACGAGGTCCGTCGTACGATACAGGCGCAGCACGGCGGTGGACAGGAGAGCCTGAAGCCGCTCCCCCTCGCTTGTGTCGGCACAGGCGAGCGTCAGCGCCGTGGGTAGCCCGCGGGCGATGTCGGCGGCGAAGCTCGGCCCTGTGAGGACCAGGGGGGTGGCCGAGGGGAGCATGCGGGCGATGGCGGCGCTGGGACCTGCGAGGGTCTGGAGGTCGAGGCCCTTGCCGCAGGCGATGAGAGGCTTGTCCGCAAGGGCGGCGACGTGCTCGGCCAGGAAGCTCCTCAGGGCTTGGGCCGGTATGGCCAGGAGAACCACATCCGCCCCCGCCAGCGCCGAGGGGTCGCTGGCGAGGGTAAGGTTGGACG
>CADCUU010000070.1 GCA_902805995.1 uncultured Rubellimicrobium sp. | reverse complement strand
GCAGCGACAGCTTCATCGACTCGGCTGTGTGGTCGGGGAAGAAGTAGCCCGCCTCTTCCAGCCGCTCCTCGTAGTTCCGGGCGAGGTGATCGAGTTCCAGCGCATTGGCCCAGTCGGTGCCCGCCATCTCCTGCCGGACAGGCACCGCCTCATGGGTCGCGCGCCGCCATTCATAGCCGACAAGGAGCACGCACTGGGCGAGGTTGAGCGAGGGGAACAGCGGGTTCACGTCCACCGTGATGATCGCGTTCGCCCGCGCCACGTCCTCGTTATCGAGGCCCGTGCGCTCCGGCCCGAACAGGCAGGCCACCCGTTCTCCGTTCGCGATCCGCCGCGCCATGTCGCGCGCCGCCTCCTCGGGGGAGAAGACCGTCTTCGTCAGGTCCCGCGGACGGGCCGTCGTCGCATAGACGTAGGAGCAGTCCCCCACGGACGCCGTCAGGTCCGGATAGACCTGCACGTTGTCGAGCACCCGGCCCGCCCCGGACGCCATGGCCACGGCACGGGTGTTGGGCCAGCCGTCCCGCGGATCGACCAGCCGCATCCGGCTCAGGCCGAAGTTCCACATGGCGCGGGCGGCCGAGCCGATGTTCTCGCCCATCTGCGGGCGCACGAGGATGAAGGCGGGTTCCAGGGGTCCTTGCATGGCGCGCGTGATAGGGGCCTCACGCCCCGGGGGCAAGCGGCCCCCCGTTTCCAAACCGGCCCCGTTTCCAAACCCGCCCTGTCCGGCTAGAAGCGCCCAAATCCCGGAGGACCGCCATGACCGACGCGCGCGACAGGCCGCAGATCACCCTTGTGACCCCGCCCGAGCTGGAGCTGTCCACCTATCCGGACCTCCTCTCGCGCTGCCTCGACACGGCGCCCGTGGCCTGCCTGCGGCTCGCGCTCTCCACCCGGGACGAGGACCGCATCGCTCGCGCCGCCGACGCGCTGCGCGAAATCGCTCATGCCCGCGACATCCCCCTCGTGATCGAGGGGCATGTCCTGCTCGTCTCGCGCCTCGGCCTTGATGGGGTGCATCTGCTCGATGCTGCACGCTCGGTCCGCAAGGTCCGCAAGGATCTGGGCGACGACGCCATCGTGGGCGCGTACTGCGCGGCCTCCCGGCACGACGGCATGACCGCGGGCGAACTCGGCGCCGACTACGTGAGCTTCGGCCCCCTCGGAGCCACGCCGCTAGGCGACGGCCGGCAGGCGGAGCGGGAACTCTTCGAGTGGTGGTCCGAGATGATCGAGGTTCCCGTCATCGCCGAAGGCGCGCTGGACGAGGATCTGGTCCGCAGCCTCGCTCCCGTTTCCGACTTCTTCGCCTTCGGCTCGGAGCTTTGGGGCGCCGAGGACCCGGTCACCCGCTTCCGCGCGTTCGTGGCGGCCATGGACGCCGCCTAAAGGGCGCTCCTCACCACTCTCTCGGCCTCGGCCGCGAGCGACTTACGGTCGCGCCCGGTGGCAGGGATCGGGGGGTGCCAAGTGATCGTGACGCCCCCCTTGCGCGGCGCCGCCAGCACGGCCAGCAAGTGGGGGCCAAGGTCAGCCGCCCCATACCAGGCGTAGAAGCGCGGGTCCTCACCTTCGGGCGCCTCCCACGCGAGGGTCACGGGCTGCACCGTCACGCCCCCGGGCAGGCCCGGCCCCAGCACCCCGGCGAACAGCGCGGGCCGGAACGGCAGGACGCGCCGGTTGTCGGTGGAGGTGCCTTCCGGGAAGAACAGGAGCCGCTCGCCCGCGCGCAGCCGGTCGCCCAAAGCCCGCACCTGCCCCGCGACCTCGCCCCGCGCCTCCCTCCGCACGAACAGGGTCCCCGTCGCGCGGGCGAGCCAGCCGATCCCCGGCCAGGACGCGACCTCCGATTTAGCCACGAACACGACCGGCGCCCGCGCGTTGAGGGCGAGGATGTCGAGCCAGGACGAATGGTTCGCCACCACGACCCCCGCCCCTCCCCAGGGCTGCCCAACGACCCGGACCCGGAGCCCCAGGACCCTCAGGGCGCCACGGCAGACCGCAACGGTGATCCAGGGCGTGAACGGGCGGCGCGGATGGCAGAGCGGCCTCTCAACGACCCGCGCCAGCAGCAACACCGCCAGCCCCAGCGCCAGCATCGGCAGCAGGAGCCCGGCCCGTATCCCCGCCCGCACCCATCCGCCCGCGTCGGGGCGCGGCGGAGCAAGCACCTCGCCGTCGCGCCACGTGAGGCTCACCCGCGCTCGCCCCCATAGATCGTGCGGGCCCGGGCCGACAGCGTCGCGGTATCGAGCACCATGCACACATCGAGGCACCGGAACGCCGAATCGAGGAACGCCCCCTCGCCCACCTTTCCTCCGAGCCGCAGGTAAGCCTTGATGAGAGCGGGCGTGGCCAGCATCGCGGCCCGCCGATCCAGCGCCCCGGGCGGGACGAGGTCCATCGGCACCGGCCTGAGGGAGCGGGGCCGAAGACCCTCGTCCGCGAGGTGGTCCTGCGAGAGGCAGGACAACGGCTGTGCCAAGGCCTGTGCGTCAGTGCCCGTGAACGAGGCCAGGCCAAAGATCAGGTCGATCTTCCGCTCCTCCACGAGGCCTGCGAGCCCCTGCCAAAGCCGCAGCAGCGCGCCGCCGCCCCGGTAGTCGGGATGAAGGCAGGTCCGCCCCAGTTCCATGAGCCTGCGCGCGGACGACAGCAGCGGCGAGATGTCGAACTCGTCCTCGGTCGCGAACCGGCCCGCGCGGTCCGCCCCGGCCCGGTCCATCACCCGCGTCGTACCCACGACCGCGTCGCCCCTCAGCAGATCGATCAGCAGCAGATGCTCGCTGTGCCGGTCGAACGCATCGGCCTCCTGCCCGGCCAGATGGTCGGTGAGAGAACCCCCGGCGCCCCCAAGCTCCTGCACGAAGACCTGAAACCGGAGCGCCTGGGCTGCGGCCAGATCAGCCTCATTGGCCGCGAGCCGCACTGCGAAGCGGGGAATGTGACGTGACATGACGGAGAAAATGCCTCGGCCGCCTCGGTGTCGTTAACTAATTAGAAACCATGATGCTGTATAACACCGATGGAGCCGGCAACATGGGCCAAAACGAAGCAGCCAGCTAGGTGGGGCTCGGCCCCAAGGATACGAGGATGAGGGGAACCTGCGTGGCGTCGATCACGATCTTGCCTTCATCCGGGAAGTTGACGGTGATGCGATGGCCGATCACGGACTGAACCTGGCCCGTGCCCCAGTCGGGGCGGTCGGGGTGACTGACAAGCATTCCAGGGGCGAGGATCGAGCTGAGGTCGGACACGGGCCCTCGATGTGCTGCTGGCATGGAAGCGAAAGGTGGAACCTGAGATGACCGAAGTCCATAGCCTGTCCGCAGATGCGACCCTGCGCCCCCATGGGGAGACGGATCTCGGCGCGAAGGTTGCCTCCCGTATCTGCCACGACCTCGCGAACCCTCTCGGCGCCATCGCGAACGGCCTGGAGCTTCTCCTCATGACCGGACTGGAGCCCACGCCGGAACTGAGCCTGCTGCAGGACAGCGTGGCGAGCGCCAGTGCCCGGATCCGCTGGTTCCGTCTGGCCTTTGGGCCTGCCGGGCCCCAGCGCGTCGGCCGGGCCGAGGTCACCGACATCCTCCGCGCGATCTCGCGGGGCACGCGGCTGTCCTACGATTGGACGGTCCAAGGCGACGCCCCGCGCGGCGAGGTGAAGGCCGTGTTCCTCCTCCTCCAGTGCCTTGAGGCGGCCCTGCCGCTGGGCGGGCGCCTCACGATCAGCCGGAGCGACGACGCGTGGCAGGTCACGGCGCATAGCTCGCGCCTCCGCTTCGATCCGTCGCTCTGGGCGTCGCTCACCTCGCCCGAGGTGCCGTCCCCCGACACCCCCGCGCAGGTTCAGTTCGCCCTCCTGCCTCAGGCGCTGGCGGAACTGGGGCGGGCGCTTCAGGTCGAAGCTGGGACCGATCAGATCCGGGCCCGGTTCTGAACGAGGGAGCTTGCTGCGATCCGCGATCCACACGGTCCTCAGAGTCCGCACGACGTAAGGAACCCAGGACGGGGAGGAGGCCCGCTCCAGGGCGCCTGCACGACGGCACCGATCCGCGTGACAGAGGCGGCAACGATCTTAGTTCTCCGCAAGCCGTCTCAGGAGCATCGAGGATCCCGCAGCATGACCCATCACGACACCCTGAGGCGCATCACCGAAGCCTTCGACTTCGCCGCGAAGGTCCATAGCGGTCAGACGCGAAAAGGTCATGCCGCCGAACCCTATGTGAACCATGTGGCCGACGTGGCCGCCCGCCTCGCCCGCAGCCCGCACGCGACCGAGACGACGGTCATAGCCGCAATCCTCCACGACACGGTCGAAGATACGGACCACTCAATCGAAGAGATCGCGGCTCGCTTCGGCGCCGAGGTGGCGGCTTACGTGGCCGAGGTGACCGACGACAGCACCCTTGACCGAGCCGAGCAACGCAGGCGGCAGGTCGAGGACGCCGCGCACAAGTCCGACGGCGCCAAGCGGATCAAGCTGGCCGACAAAGCCTCGAACCTGACCGCTCTGGCGGAGTCCCCGCCTCATTTCTGGGATATCGGACGCAAGCGCGACTACCTCGCTTGGGCACGGGCGGTCGCCGAGGGATTGCGGGGGGTCGACCCGGTTCTGGAAAGAGATTTCGACGAGGCTGCGCAGCGGGCAGAGAAGGCGCTCGGACTTTAGCCAAGTCGTGCCGCTTGGGCATGTCGGCACAGCTAGGTCATCAAGGGTGTTGACGCGCTTGGAGGAGCGTCGCACGGCCGCTGTTGCCCGGAAGCGGGGGCAGCCTGGAGCGATGGGACCGTCTTCACATCTGCATTGGAGCGGACGTGCCCGTGGGTGACCCGGCAGCGCTTCTCTCCCAATCGGGCGCCCAGGGCCCAAGATGCGCACGCTAGATGCCAGCGAGGAGGACCGGCCTTATCCGTCTGCAGTCCGGCACGCGTCCTGTTTGGGTGAGCTTGGCTGCGCTTAACCGCGGCCGGAACTCAGAAAGACGGCCCGACCACGCGCCATTTCAGGTCCGAACCGTACCGTTGCCGGTCACGAGGTACTTGAAACTCGTGAGCTGCTCGGAGCCGACCGGCCCTCGGGCATGAAGCTTCCCAGTCGCGATCCCGATCTCTCCGCCCATGCCGAACTCCCCGCCGTCGGCGAACTGCGTCGAGACGTTGCGCATCAGGATCGCGGAGTCGAGTTGGTGGAAGAACCGCTCGGCCGTGGCGTCACTCTCGGTCAAGATGGATTCGGTATGGCCGGACCCATGGCGCTGGATATGAGCTATGGCCTCGTCCACCCCGTCGACGAGTTTGGCGGCGATGATCATGTCCAGGAACTCGCGGCCGAAATCGTCGGGCGCGGCCTTCACGGTGCCGGGGACCTTGAGAAGCTCGCCCTCGGTCCGCACCTCGACGCCCGCGCGGATCAGATCCTCGATCAGGACGGGGCCGTGCTGGGTGTAGAAGCGCCAATCGATCAGCAGGCATTCCGCCGCGCCGCAAATGCCGGTGCGCCGGGTCTTGGCGTTCAGGACCACGCGCCGGGCCTTCTCGAGGTCCGCGTCACGGTCGGCGTAAACGTGGCAGATCCCCTCCAGATGGGCGAAGACCGGCACCCGAGCCTCGCTCTGGACGAGGCTGACAAGGCCCTTGCCGCCGCGGGGCACGATCACGTCGATGTGGCGCACGGCGCCGAGCATGGCGGACACCATCGCGCGGTCACGCGTCGGGACGAGCTGGATCGCATCCGCGGGCAGGCGCGCCTGGCCCAGGCCCCAGCGCAGGCAGTCGTGGATCGCGGCCGAGGAATGGAGGCTTTCGGAGCCGCCGCGCAGGATCACGGCATTGCCGGCCTGGAGGCAGAGGGCGCCCGCGTCGGCCGTCACGTTCGGGCGGGATTCGTAGACCACGCCGATCACGCCTAGGGGCGTCGCAACCCGTTGGATATGAAGGCCCGAGGGCACGTCCCATTCGGCCAGGACGCGGCCGACAGGGTCCTTCTGCTCGGCCACCTGACGCAGGCCCGTGGCCATGGCGCGGATGCGCCGCGGGTCGAGCGTGAGGCGGTCGAGCATCGCGGGTGAGAGGCCCTTCGCCTCGGCGTAGACGAGATCCTCGGCGTTGGCGTCCATGATCTCCTGCTCACGCGATTCGATCGCGTGGGCGGCCGATTTGAGGGCCGCGTACTTCTTTTCCGAGGTCGTGGTGGCGAGGACCTGCGCCGCGGCGCGGGCCCGCGCGCCCATGTCGTCCATGAGGGCGGGAATGTCCGTGTGGTCGAGCATCAGAGCACCATGTCGTCGCGGTGGATCAGGGTCGCGCGGCCCTTGTAGCCCAGGATCGCCTCGATGTCCGCGCTGTGGCGGCCGGTGATCGCGCGGGCTTCCTCGGCAGTGTAGCGGGCGAGGCCGAGGCCCAGGCGCGCGCCTTCGGGCGACAGGATCGCCACAGGCTCGCCCCGGCCGAAGCTGCCGTGTACGGCGACGATGCCGGCGGGCAGGAGGCTCTTGCCCTGCGCCAGCGCGCGGGCGGCGCCGGCGTCGACGCGAAGCTCGCCCTTGGGCTTCATCGCGGCGATCCAGCGCTTGCGCGCGGCCTGCGGGTCGGTGTGGGCCAGGAACCAGGTGGCGTTGGCGCCGTCCTCAAGCGTTCTCAGCGGGTTCTGCGGCGATCCCAGTGTGATGGCCATGGCGCAGCCGCCTTCGGTCGCGATCCGGGCGGCCATGAGCTTGGTGATCATGCCGCCCTTGGACAGGCCCGACACGCCCTCGCCGGCCATAGCCTCGATCTCCGGGGTGATCCGCTCCACCGTCTCGAAGCGGCGGGCCGAGGGGTCGGTGTGGGGGTTGCCGGAATAGAAGCCGTCCACGTCGGAGAGGAGGACGAGCATGTCGGCGCCCGCCGTCACCGCGACCAGCGCGGCCAGGCGGTCGTTGTCGCCGAAGCGGATCTCGTCGGTGGCGACGGTGTCGTTCTCATTCACGATGGGGACCACGCCGAGGGAGAGCATCGTCTCCATCGTCGCGCGGGAGTTGAGGTAGCGGCGGCGGTCGGCCGAATCCTCCAGCGTCACGAGGACCTGGCCCGCGACTAGGCCGTGGGGGGCCAGCACCTCCTCGTAGGCGCGGGCGAGGCGGATCTGGCCCACGGCGGCGGCGGCCTGGGACTGTTCGAGCGCGAGGCTGCCGGGCGGCAGGCCCAGCACGCCGCGGCCCAAGGCGATGGAGCCGGAGGAGACAAGGATGACCTGCGTGCCCCGCGCACGGATGCGGGCCACGTCCTGTGCCAGGCTTTTCAGCCAGTCGGCGCGGAGGCCAGTGGCGCGGTCCACGAGGAGCGCGGAGCCGATCTTGACGACGAGGCGGCGGGCCGAGGCGAGGGAGGGCGTGGGGGCCAGCGTTGCGGTGGCGGTCAGGGCTGCCACGGATGAACCTCCTCCGCCTCGCGCTTCTCCTCGGCCTTGGAGCCTTCGATGACGGCGCGGAGCGCGCGGAGAACCTCGGTCACGCCGTCCTTCGTGACGCCGGACATCATCATCACGGGGCCTTCGGCGACCTCTTCTAGGGCGGCCAGCTTTTCGGCGCGCTCCTCGTCGTCGAGGGCGTCGATCTTGTTGAGGACGGTGATCCGGGGCTTGTCGGCGAGGTCGCCGCCGTACTGCTCCAACTCGTTGATGATGACTTCGAGGTCGTTTGCGACGTCCTCGCTCGTGCCGTCGACGAGGTGGAGGAGGACGCGGGAGCGTTCGACATGGCCCAGGAACTGGTCGCCGAGGCCCCTGCCCTCCGACGCGCCCTCGATCAGGCCGGGGAT
>CADCUU010000069.1 GCA_902805995.1 uncultured Rubellimicrobium sp. | reverse complement strand
CGACTTATAGAAGTCGACGGAGTACTTGTGGATGTGGGTCGTCGCGTAGCCCATGTTGAAGAGCGGCAGGAGGCCCGCGGCGTGCCAGGTCGAGCCCGAGGTGAGCTCGTCACGCTCCAGCAGCATCGTGTCCCAGCCCGCCTTCGCGAGGTGGTAGGCGATGCCCGTTCCCACGGCGCCGCCGCCCACCACCAATGCGCGCACATCCGTCTTGAGCTGACCCATGCTGTCCCCCTGCCCGTTCGCGGCCCATCTGGCCCGCGCCGCGGGATACGGCGCGGTCGCGCCCGACGCAACGAAGCGCGGATGCGACGGGGCATGCCTCGCAGGGGGTTGATCGGGGGCGTGGCGAGGACGGGGGTGGGAGCCGGGGCGGAGCCGCCTTGCCGGGCCGCCGGGGGGGGCCTAGAACCTGTCGTGACTGCCCGGGGGGAGCGACTTGGAAACCTGCGAGACCGTCGTCGCGATGTGGAGGCTGCGGGCGTCCTGGCCGGGCCGCGTCGCGCTGGTACCGACCATGGGGGCCCTTCATGCCGGGCACATGGCGCTGGTGGCCGAGGCGCGGGCGCGGGCGGAGCATGTGGTCGTGTCGATCTTCGTGAACCCCACGCAGTTCGGGGACCCCAAGGACCTTGCCGCTTATCCCAAGACGCTGGAGGCGGACCGCCTGATGCTGGAGCAGGCGGGAGTGGACGCGCTGTTCCTGCCGCCCGTGGCGGAGATGTATCCCGAGGGCGACGAGACGGTCGTGGAGGTCACGCGGCTGTCGGGGCTTTATCACGGGGCGGTGCGGCCGGGGCATTTCCGGGGTGTCTCGACCGTGGTGCTGCGGCTTTTGAACATCGTGGGGCCGGATGTCGCGATGTTCGGGGAAAAGGACTACCAGCAACTCGCCGTGATCCGGCGCATGGTGCGGGACCTGTTCGTGCCGGTGGAGATCGTCGGGGTGCCCACGCTGCGCGAGGCGGACGGGCTGGCCATGTCGTCGCGGAACGTGCGGCTTTCGCCTGCGGATCGCGCGGCGGCGGTGGTGCTGGGACGTGCCCTCGACCGGGCCGAGGCGATGGTGAGGGACGGCTCGACGCTGGAGGAGATGGTGGCGGCGATCCGCGAGACCGTCGAAGCGGAGCCGCGCGCGAGCCTGAGGGGCCTCGATGTCGTGGATGCCGAGAGTTTTCGGCCCGTGGTGCGGCATCTGACGGGGCGCGCGGGCATCATGATCTCGGCGGAGTTCGGGGGCGTGCTGCTGATCGATCAGCGCGAGATCGACCCGCCCCGTCCGGGCACCCTGCCCCAACCGCGCGACGCCGACACTGACACCGACGCCGCGCCACGCGAGGAGACGCCATGAGCACCGAGCCCGCCAAGCCCGTCCGCCGCACGACAGTGCCCCAGATCCGGGCGCGCAAGGGGGGCGAGCCCATCGTGTGCCTCACCTCCTATCACGCGCATACGGCGGCCATCGTGGACCGGCATGCCGACCTGATCCTCGTGGGCGACTCCCTCGGCATGGTGATGCACGGGATGGAGACGACGGTGGGCGTGCCGCTGGACCTTATGGTCATGCACGGGCGCGCGGTGGTGCGGGGGACGAAGCAGGCCCTCGTGGTCGTGGACATGCCGTTCGGGAGCTATGAGGAAGGCCCGAACGTCGCCTTCCGCAACGCCGCCCATGTGATGAAGGAAACGGGCTGCGGGGCGGTGAAGCTGGAAGGCGGAAGCCGCATGGGGGAGACGATCCGCTTCCTGACGGAGCGGGGCATTCCGGTGATGGCGCATATCGGGCTGACGCCGCAGTCCTCGCACGTCATGGGCGGGTTCAAGACGCAAGGGCGGGATGAGGAGACCTGGCCCGCGCATCTGGAAGATGCCCGCGTGGTTGCGGAGGCCGGGGCATTCTCCGTGGTGGTCGAGGGGGTGGTGGAGCCCTTGGCGGCGCGGATCACGGCGGAGTGCCCGATCCCCACGGTGGGCATCGGCGCCTCGGCGGCCTGCGACGGGCAGATCCTGGTGCTGGAGGACATGCTGGGGCTGAGCCCGCGTCCGCCGAAGTTCGTGAAGGTTTACGGGCAGTTGGGCGCGATGATCGAGCAGGCGGTGGAAGCCTATGCCGCCGATGTGCGGTCGCGCGGGTTCCCGACCGAGGATCAGGTTTATCGCTAGATGTGGGAAGGCCCCCGCCGTGGCAGGGGCCCTTGGTCGTGGTTCTACTGTCGCGGCCGTCAGACTGGTGGTCGGCCGCGGACCACGCGCATGATCATCGCGATGACGAACAGCGCGATGAAGACGAAGAAGATGATCTGCGCGATCCCGGCCGAAGCCGAGGCGATCCCGCCGAAGCCGAAAAGCGCGGCGATCAGCGCGATCACGAGGAACGCGATAGCCCATCCGAGCATCTGGTAACTCCTTTCAGGAGAAGGGCATTTGGCAAGTCAACTCGCCCATTCGGGTCGGGTTCCGGCGCGCGCGGGGCCCATTCCGAATGGGCGCCGGGCGGGGTAGGATTCCCGCAACGCCAACCGAGCCGGAGAGCCCCATGAGCCGCACCGCCCGCACCGTCGTGATCCGCCAGCAGGGCGCGCCCGAGGTCATGGAGTTCGAGGACCGCCCCCTGGGGGAGCCCGGGCCGGGCGAGGTGCTGATCCGGCACGAGGCGATCGGGCTCAACTTCCTCGACACCTATCAACGGTCGGGGCTCTATACGATGCCGCTGCCCACGGCGTTGGGCCAGGAGGGCGCGGGCGTCATCGAGGCGGTGGGGGACGGTGTCACGCATCTGCGGGTGGGGGACCGCGCAGCCTATGCCGGGGGGCCGCCGGGCTCTTATTCCGACGCGCGGGTCATGCCGGCGGGGATCGTGGTGCCCCTGCCCGATTCGGTGTCCTTTGAGGAGGCCGCGGCGGCGATGCTGAAGGGGCTGACCGTGCAGTACCTGTTCCGCCGCACGGTGGAGATCGGGCCGGACGATACGGTGCTGTTTCATGCGGCGGCGGGCGGCGTGGGCCTGATCGCGTGCCAGTGGGCGAGGAGCGAGGGCATCCGGCTGATCGGAACCGCCGGGAGCCCTGAGAAATGCGCGCTGGCCCGCGAGCATGGGGCGTCGGAGGTGATCGACTACCGCGCCGTCGCGGATGTGGCAGCGGAGGTGCGGCGGCTTACCGGTGGGCGCGGGGTGGACATCGTGATGGACGGGGTGGGCAAGGACACCTGGGACGCCTCGCTGGATTCGCTGCGGCCCCTGGGGATGATGATCTCGTTCGGGAACGCCTCGGGCAAGGTGCCGCCCATCGACATCACGACGCTGGCGGCGAAGGGGTCGCTGAAGGTGACGCGGCCCACGCTGTTCACCCATGTGTCTGACCCGGAGACCTGCCGTGCGATGGCGGCGGACCTGTTCGCGAAGATGGAGAGCGGGGCGGTGAAGATGCGGATCGACCAGCGGTTCCCGCTGTCCGAGGTGGCGGAGGCGCACCGCATCCTGTCCGCGCGGGCGACGACGGGATCGACGGTGCTGCTGCCGTGACCGGCGGGACGCGTGGTGGTGCCCTGCCCCGTTCGGCCCGGTCGGGCGGGGTCGGGCGGCACCGTCGCGCGGTCACCACACCTGGGGGACCTCCTTGCGTCGCGGGGGGAGGCCGTGCTTTGCCGGGGCGTCAGGACATGGCAAATAGGACCACGCGGGCCGGGTGGCGGAAGACCTTCGGTCCTTGGGGCAGATGGAGAGCGGCATGTTGACAGGGCGTTGGACTCGCCTCGGGGCGGTATTGGCGGCGGGTCTGGTCATGGCCGGTCCGGCGCTCGCGGAGTTGCGGCCGCTGGCGCGGCCCGGTCCGTTCGCGATCCCGCCCGTGGAGGAGCAGGTCGTTCCGGTGTCGAACGCGCCCATGCCGGTCGCTCCGCCCTCCCCCAGCGTTGGGCCGGAGACGAACCTGCCGCTGCCCCGGTTCGTGTCGCTCAAGACCGATGAGGGGAATGCGCGGCGCGGGCCGACGCTGAACCACCGGATCGACTGGGTCTTCGTGCGTGAGGACATGCCGCTGCGCATCACCGCCGAGCACGGCCATTGGCGGCGGGTGGAGGATCGCGACGGCGAAGGGGGCTGGGTGCATTACCAGCTTCTGTCGGGCGTTCGCACGGTGATCGTGGATCAGGACCGCATGCCCCTGCGCGCCCGCCCGGACCTGGAGGCGCAGGAAGTGGCGCTCCTCCAGCGGAACGTGGTGGCGCGGCTGGAAAGTTGCGAGGTCGACTGGTGCCGGCTGAGCGCGGGCGGCTATGGCGGCTGGGCGCTCAAGTCGGCGCTTTGGGGCGTGGCGGCGGACGAGGTTCTCGACTAGGCCGCGCGCAGGGCCTAGACGCCCGCGCATGAGCGGAATCGCATCCGCGCCCGAGGGGCGCCTCAACATCTCCGCCGGGCTCGCCTCGGTCGCCGTGGCGGTGACGCTGGTGGCGCTGAAGCTCTGGGCGCTGGGCCAGACGGGTGCGCTGTCCATCGCGGCGACGCTGGTCGATTCGGCGCTGGACCTCCTGATGTCGGCGGGGGGGCTGGTCGCGATTCTTTATGCGCAGAAGCCTGCGGACGAGGATCACGCCTTTGGGCACACCTCGGCGGAGGATATCGCGGCGCTGATGCAGGCGGCGCTGGTGCTGGTGTCGGCCTGCGTGATCGCAGGGGCGGCGCTGCGGCGGCTCTTGTCGGTGGCCCCGCCAGAGATCGCCTCCGAAGGGGCGGGCGCGGCGGTGCTGGGCGTGTCGGTGGTGCTGACGGCGGGCCTCGTGCTCTGGCAGCGACGCGTGGTGCGGCGGACGGGCAACCCCGTCGTGGCGGCGGATTCGCTGCATTACGTGGGCGACCTGATGCCGGCGCTGGGGGGCCTCGTGGCGCTCTGGGCCTCGGCGGCCTATGGGCTTACGCGGATCGATTCGATCGTGGCGCTGGCGGCGGCGGGGGTGATGATCCTGGGGGCCGGGGCCATCGGGCGGCGGGCCTTCGACGCGCTGATGGACCGGCGCGCCGATCCCAAGGTGATCGCGGGGATCGAGGGGATCGCCTCGGGCTTTCCGGGGGTGCGGGGGCATCACGACCTGCGGACGCGCACCGCGGGGAGCCGCATCTTCGTCAACATCCATATCGAGTTGGATGGCGACCAGACGCTGGACGAGGCCCATGCCATTGGCGCGGCGCTGCGGCGGGAGATCATCCGCGTCTATCCGCAGGCCGATGTAATGATCCACAAGGACCCCGTGGGGGTGGAGCGGCATCCGGAGGATCCGCGGATCGGGCGGTGACTCCCTAACTCTGGCGCGCGGGGGGACGGGTGGAGGTGTTGCCCGGGTCGCCGAAGCGGCGGCGCGAGAGTTTGGGCGGGGGCGCCTCCGCCTCAGAGGACAGTCCGTCGATGATCGGGCAGTCGGGGCGGTCGTCGCCGTGGCAGGTGGCGGCGAGGCCTTCGAGCGTGGCGATCATGCCCTCGATCTCCTGAAGCTTGCGGCGAAGGGCGGCCACGTGGTCGAGCGCGATGGCCTTGACGGAGGCGCTGGCACGAGAGCGGTCGCTCCAGAGGCCGAGGAGGTCGCCGATCTGGTCCACGGTGAAGCCCAGGTCGCGGGCGCGGCGGATGAAGCGGAGGCGGTGGATGTCGGATTCGCTGTAGTCGCGGTAGCCGCTGTCCCTCCGTGCGGCCGGGGGGATGAGGCCCGTCTCCTCGTAGTAGCGGATCATCTTGGCGCTGACGCCGGTGGCCTTGGAGGCTTCTCCAATGTTCATGGCGGCGTTCCCTTCAGGCGGTGGCGGGGATGATGGGCGTGTTGGTCGGGGCGGTGCGGCCCACGAGGGGGCGGACGCCGCGCAGGCGCAGGGCGTTGGTAAGGACGAAGACGCTGGACAGCGCCATGGCCCCGGCTGCGAGGACGGGGGACAGGAGCGTGCCGTTCACCGGATAGAGGAGGCCTGCGGCGACCGGGATCAGCGCGGCGTTGTAGGCAAAGGCCCAGAACAGGTTCTGGCGGATGTTGCGGATCGTCGCGCGTGACAGGGCGACGGCGTTCGCCACGCCGCGCAGGTCGCCGCCCATGAGGACCACGTCGGCAGATTCGATGGCGACGTCGGTCCCCGTCCCGATGGCGAGGCCGACATGCGCCTCGGCCAGGGCCGGCGCGTCGTTGATGCCGTCGCCCACGAAGGCCACGCGGCGGCCCCCCTGCCCCAGCCGCCGCAGCGCCTCCACCTTGCCTTCGGGGAGGACCTCGGGGATGACCTCGTCGATGCCGAGGGTGCGGGCCACGGCTTGCGCGGTGGCGCGGTTGTCGCCGGTGATCATCGCAACCTTGAGGCCGAGGGACTGAATGGCGCGGATGGCCTCGGGCGTGGTGTCGCGGATGGGGTCGGCGACGCCCAGCACCGCGGCGAGCCGGCCGTCGATGGCGGCGAAGAGCGGGGTGCGCGCGTCGGCGCCGAGGCTCGCAGCCTTTTCCCCGAGCGCGCCGAGGTCGTGGCCGAGGCGCGTCATGTAGCGGTCGGCGCCGACCTCCACCCTCCGGCCATCGACGAGGGCGGTGACGCCGTAGCCGGGGATCGCCTCGAAGCCCTCCACGCGGCCCAGGGGTAGGTTGCGGGACTGGGCGGCGCGGTGGATGGCCTCGGCGATGGGATGCTCGGAGCGGGCCTCGACAGAGGCGACGAGGGCCAGGACCTCCGCTTCGGTGAAGCTCGGGGCGGGGAGGAGATCGGTGAGTTCGGGCCGGCCACGGGTCAGGGTGCCGGTCTTGTCGAGGGCCACGATCTCCACATCGCGGAGGGACTGGAGTGCCTCGCCCTGGCGGAAGAGGACCCCCATCTCGGCGGCGCGGCCGGTGCCGACCATGATCGAGGTCGGCGTAGCGAGGCCCATCGCGCAGGGGCAGGCGATGATGAGGACGGCGACGGCGTTCACCAGCGCAAAGCTGAGCGCGGGATCGGGGCCAAGGACGAGCCAGACGAGGAAGGTGAGCGCCGCCGCGACCATCACGGCGGGGACGAACCAGGCCGTGACGCGGTCCACCAGCGCCTGGATGGGGAGTTTTGCGCCCTGCGCGTCCTCCACCATGCGGATAATCTGGGCGAGCACGGTGGCGGAGCCTACGGCGGTCGCTCGGAAGGCGAAAGCGCCGGTTCGGTTGATCGTGCCGCCGACGACGGTGGTGCCCGGGCCCTTGGCGACGGGGACAGGCTCGCCGGTGATCATGGACTCGTCGAGGTAGGAGGAGCCCTCGATCACCTCGCCGTCGACGGGGACCTTTTCGCCGGGGCGGACCTCCACGATGTCGCCCACTGTGACCTCGGACAGGGGGAGGTCGAGGGGCTGGCCATCGCGGCGCACGCGGGCGGTCCGGGCCTGGAGGCCGACGAGGCGCTTGATGGCTTCGGAGGTGCGGCCCTTGGCACGGGCCTCCAGCAGGCGGCCGAGGAGGATGAGCGTCACGATGACGGCCGCCGCCTCGTAGTAGACGTTGATCGTGCCTGTGGGGAGGAGGCCCGGCACGAAGATCGCCACGACCGAGTAGCCCCAGGCGGCAAGCGTGCCCACGGCAACGAGCGAGTTCATGTCGGGCTTGGCCCGTGCGAGGGCCGGGAGCCCCTTGCGGAGGAAGCGCAGGCCGGGCCCGAACAGGACCAGCGACGCGAGGATGAACTGGACGATCCAGGAGGTGCGCATCCCGATCGTGCCCATGACGAAGTCGTGGATCGCGGGGACGAGGTGGGAGCCCATCTCCAGCACGACGACGGGGAGGGTGAGGGCCGTCGCGAGGAGGAGGGAGCGCTGGAGCCCGGCGAGGTCCCGTTCGCGG